>AP017964.1:0-300000 GCA_037101405.1 Candidatus Megaera polyxenophila
ATGAAGCAATTAGAGCAACTCGAAATAATATCAAAACCTAATAACCAGCATAATGAAAACCCACATAATTTATGGGATGAAGTTAGCCGTGATCTCATAAGCCATTATGGGCATGCTCTTTACAAAAACTGGTTTAGTAAAATTGCTTTCTACGAAAGGACAAAAAACAATAAATTATTGCTAGCAGCACCAAGTAATTTTGTCAGGGACTGGATAAAATCCAATTACTTTGAAACTATAATAAAGTTAGTTGCTCATTATGACCCTGAGGTAAAATCGGTCGATATTATTACCAAAGAACTTAATAACTTTTATGCTATAGGATCTCAGGAGCTACAAGAACCCATAAAAAATGAGGTTAAAAATCCTATAAATTTAGAAACAGAAGATGATGCTCTAGCCTTTTTAGATCAAAGATTTACCTTTGAAAATTTTGTTATTGGACCGCCAAATGAACTGGCCTATGCCGCAGCACTAGCAGTAGCTGAATCAAAAACAGCAGTTGCAAAATCTAATCCGTTGTTTTTATATGGAGGTGTAGGGCTTGGTAAAACCCATTTAATGCATGCTATTGCTTGGCATTCTAAAAAAGTAAATCCAAAAAGAAAAGTTTTATACTTGTCTGCTGAAAAATTTATGTATCGCTTTATAAAAGCTCTTCGTAATAAAGACGTAATGGCTTTTAAAGAAGAATTTAGATCAGTTGACGTGCTGATGATTGATGATATTCAATTCATTTGCGGGAAAGATAGTACGCAAGAGGAATTTTTTCATACCTTTAATGCTATTATTGATAATAATAAACAAATGGTTATTTCGTGTGATAGGTCACCGTCCGATCTTGATAACATAGAAGATAGAATAAAGTCCCGATTAGGGTGGGGACTAGTTGCCGATGTCCACAGTACTACCTATGAGCTGCGCGTCGGAATATTAGAATCCAAATTAGAGCAAATGAATATCAACATTTCTCAAAATGTTATCAATTTTTTAGCTGCAAAAATCACTTCTAACGTCCGAGAACTAGAAGGAGCTTTAAATAAAGTAATAGCCCATTCTACTCTAATAGGCAGAGAAGTGACTCTGGAAAGCACGCAGGATATTCTACGAGACTTGCTCCGCTCGAATGAACGAATAATTACCATCGAAGATATACAAAAAAGGGTAGCTAATCATTACAATATCAAAATTTCTGAAATGTCATCTGTTAGAAGAGCGAGAACCGTAGTAAGACCAAGGCAAATAGCGATGTATTTATCTAAAATCCTTACTCCAAAAAGTTTAGCAGATATTGGCTCTAAGTTCGGTAAAAAAGATCATACTACTGTGATCCATGCAGTAAAAAAAGTAGAACAGTTAATGGCTGAAGACGCTGATGTTCGGGAAGAAGTAAATTTGCTAACTCGGATGCTACAAAATTAATATTTAACTTTTAATTAAAAATCAAATTTCAATTATGTCTAAAAACGTAAATAACAATAGCTTAGAAATAATAGTTCAGACAAAAGAGCTTGCTTATGTCCTTAGTTTTGCAGCGTCAGTAGTTGAAAAAAGAAATGTTGTTTCAGAATTAAGTAATGTAAAATTAGTTGCTAGAGATGGAATTTTAGAAATCGGAGCAACAGACCTGGATCTATATTTAAATCAAACTATAGGCGCCGAAGTAAAAAAAGAGGGTCAATCAACCGTTTCAACACAAATTTTATCTGAAATAGTAAGAAAAATCCCAGATAAAGAAATAATCTTAAAACAAGATGCAGGTTCTGAACATCTGCATGTCATAGGTAATTCTTGTAAGTTCGATTTACTTACCTTACCTGCCAGTAATTTTCCCCAAATGGAAGATCTCGAAGCAGAAGTATCATTAAAAGTTAACTGTGAAGAATTCGCCCGTATTGTCGAATATACCAGTTTTGCAATGTCAAATGAAGAAACACGCTATAATTTAAACGGCATATATTTGCACGTCAAAAATGGAGAGTTTTTAAGTGCTGCTACTGATGCTCATAGGTTTTCAATAGCTAGTAGTAAGATAGAGGCAAATATTAACGATTTCGGGGTCATAATCCCTAAAAAAACTGTTGTTGAGCTGTTAAAAATTGTAAAAGATACCAAAAATATCCATTCTGATATATCTGTAACTCTAGGAGCAAACAAGGTTAAATTTGCTTGTAATAATTTGCTGCTGATGTCCAAATTAATTGATGGAAACTTTCCTGAATACGAAAGTTTTATTCCCACTTCCAATGAAAGTAAGTTAATAATTAATACCAAGCTTCTGGCCAGTGCAATAGATAGGGTAGCAACTGTTACAGTTGATAAATTCAGAGCAATCAAAATTTTGCTCAATGATACTTGCCTAGCGATTACAGCCACAGGAGAAGCAAAAGGGGCTGCTAATGAAAGTATAAATTTTTCTGACCACAAAGAATCGTATTGTAGTTTTTCCGGTAACAACCTTACTATTGGATTTAATCCTAGGTATATTATGGACGTTTTGGGAACACTAAAAGAAGAACAAGTGCATATATATCTTAATGACGCTTCCTCCCCTGCCCTTATTAAAACGTTAGAAAATCCCAGAGATAGCTTTGTCGTAATGCCTGTAAAAGTATAAAAATGCCGTCATTTAATGATACAAGGTTATTGCCTTATGAGGCAAAACTGGTAAGAGACATCATATTAGATATAGAAAAATATCCTGAATTTCTACCGTGGTGTTCGGATGCAGAATTATTATCAAACACTGAAAAGGAACTTATAGCCCAGTTAACAATTAGCTATAAGTTTTTCAGAGAAACCTATAAATCCCTTATCGTAACAACAGAAACCCCTGAGGGTTTTATAATAAATGTTGAAGCAATATCTGGCCCCTTTAAGAAACTAACTAATTTTTGGAACATCAGAAAAATAAATAATCAGTGTGAAGTAAAGTTTTCTATTGATTTCGAATTCAAATCGGTGATACTAGACGCTGTTATAGGAACATTTTTTTCTATGGCTACTAATAAAATGATCAAAGCTTTTGAAACTAGGGCTTACCACATTTCAAGAAATGGTGTGCTGTAATAGCAAATACTTAGTAAGAAAATATAGTAAAGTATATTTTTTTCTACGAGAGCCAGAAAGGTAGTGTTAGAATCGAAGATGTTTGATTGATTAACAAAATTATAATTAACAAGGAGAAGTTCATATGAACAAAGGAGATTTCATATCATTTATCGCTGACAAACATGACTGTACAAAAGCAGAAGCAGAAAGGGTAATAGATATGTTTACCAGTTCTGTTATCGGCGCACTTGGAAAAGGCGAAGAAATAACTCTAGTTGGTTTCGGTAGCTTTAGTGTAAGCAAGGTAGCAGCAAGATCAGGTCGTAATCCAAGAACCGGTGCGGCAATTCAGATAGCTGAGTATAATCAACCAAAATTTAAAGTTGGTCAAAAACTGAAGGACGCCTGTAATAAGAGAAAATAGTAACTACTGATCAACGATGGCCGTTATAGAGTGCGATGTCTGTAATATCATTGCACTTAACTCTAGTGGACTGGGTATTGGTATTTCAAATAACACTGCAGATACTTCTAAAGTAATTGAAATACCTTATACTGCTCCAGATGAAGTAATAAAATTTGAAAAACATCTTCACAAAAATCACTTATCTTTTACGATTTCTAAAATATTAACCCCTTCGAAATATAGGGTATCTCCACCATGTAAATACTTTACTGTTTGCGGGGGGTGCAGTTTGCAGCATCTTGAGATCAGTTACTATAAGCAATTCAAGTTAGACGTACTACACCAAACTTTTGCAAAATACGGTATAAGTTGCAAAATATCTCCGCTAAGATCTATCGGGGCTTCTAAACGCCGAAGAGCTATTTTAGAGGCTATAAAAAAACAGGATCAATTATTCTTAGGTTTTAAGAAGTTCCATTCACATCAAATAGTAAATATTGAGAGCTGTTTGTTACTCCTGCCAGAATTATCAGATTTAATAGGTAAGCTAAAGGTTATCCTCAAAGAGTTGTTGGTAGATAAAGAAAAATGTAAAATATTTATTACAAAAGCAGATAACGGTATAGATTTAATTATTGAAATAAAGAACCATAATTACCTTTCTTTAACAAAAGCACAAATCCTTAAAGATTTTGCAATAAATAATAATATCATTAGATTTACAATAATTAATGACGATAAATGGAATCAAATATATTTCGCTGAAAAACCATATATACTATTTGAACATACAGCAGTAACTATCGATAATCATAGCTTTCTCCAAGTTAGTAAAGAATCAGATGTTATCTTAGCAGAACTTATAAATCATATTTTTTGTAAATTAGAAAACGCTGGTAATAAAGAATTGCAAATTGCTGATCTTTTTTGTGGAAGAGGCACTCTAACGATTCCGGCAAGCAAATTTGGCAATGTAAATGGATTTGAAACAGAAATAGCTGCCGTTAAAGCCTTAACAGCAGCAATTAATAATTCAAAATTAAAAGCCCTAATATATCAACGTGATTTATTTAAGAAACCGTTAGAGTGGGATGAGTTAAACAAATATGACGCAGTAATTATTAATCCGCCAAGAGCAGGTGCAAAAGCGCAATCCAAACTGCTTGCTACTTGTACGGTTAAAACTATTATATATTTATCGTGTAACCCGGAAAGTTTTGCTCAGGATGCAAAAATCATTATGCGTAACAAACGATATAAACTTGAAGAGGTAACCCCTATTGATCAATTTCAATGGAGCTACCATATCGAATTATTGGGGATATTTAAGTTGGCTATATAAAATTTAAGAATAACTTAGCACTTACTAAATCCAAAAAGTTGAAGGATTAGGATAAGGCAAATCTTGAAATAAAAAGCGTAGTGCAAACATACTTCTTATTACTAGCCACACAAACACGGCAATATACAGAACAAATCCCATAAAAATCAAATTTTTTATTAGCGACAGTACAAACCACACCATGTAAATATAAAAGTTTTTCGCAATCATCCCTTGACATTCAATAATAGATTGTATATTACTGATATATTTGGTCAGTTTTATAATAATTTATTATGTTGGAATTTTTTAAACAAGTTTCTAATACTATTGTCAGTGATTATATCAAAGATTGGCTGGACAGTAAAGCATTACCTTCTTTTGCTTTTATTTGCAGTAGTTTGGGGTACTATATGTTAACGCAACAGTTTTTAGGTGCTATATTTTTATCTCTACCTCTCGTTTATTTAGTACATAAATGTAAGCAAAATTATAGTATTAAGGATAAATTATTGATAATTCCAGAACCTAGATTAGAATTTCCAGATAATAATATACACAACATTCGAATTGCTATGTCAGTTTATAACTGTTCTACTCAGGTGATTAGTTGTTTTTTAGACCAAGAAAAGACAGTTATAATTGTTAATGGTCAGACACATCAAAAAGATGAAATAGATGTAATAAATAAATCATCAGTTTTACTTCCACCTTATTACCTTTCTAATGCAGCGACAGGGATAATTAAAGTAAAAGATATAAACATAGCTAAATCTTTAAAAATTACAGCAACTATTGCTTTAAAATACGGTATTTTAAATAATGAAAAATATGAAGTTTATCATAAAGTACATATAGAAGGTATTTTAAATCGTTTAGAAAATGGAAGTCTCTCTATTCAATTCGTTAGAAAACCGCCTGTTGTAAAATCAAATTAAATACACAACCATTTTCTCTAGTATTATATCTAAAAGCAAACTCATCAACATACTTTTGAAGATGCTTAGCTGATACGTGGTGATATATGCCGAGTATTCCACGCTTTAGAGTTCCCCAAAAGTTCTCCATATTGTTGGTGTGAATGTTACCGCTGGCTACATATTCTTTCGTATGGTCTACTCTTAAATGGATATGGCTTGTTTTCTTACCGAGGATATTATATCCTTTGAACTCATCGCTAATAATGACGCTATCTTGGGTTATAACTTGATTCAATACATCTAATAGCTGCTTACCTGTTAATTTCTTGCCATCGTTGTTTTTAATCATAACTTTAGCAAATACAGACTTATTTATCTTATCAATACAACCAACAACAACGTTCTTTTTAGTACCACGCCCCCTTTTATTTACTGGTGGTAAGTTATCGTTATCATCATCTCTATTGTTTTTCTTCCTAGGTCTACCGCCTACATAGGTCTCATCCACTTCAATTAAAGTACCAAAAAATTGCTGGTTTTCAATATTACCCATAGCAAGCCTGATTTGCTTAAGCATACGCCAAGCCGTTTTATAAGTAACGCCTATTTCTCTTTTTAGTTGGTAGCCTGATATACCTTTTTTACTATTTAAAAACAAGTGAATAGCATAAAACCATTTACGTAAATCAGTGTCAGACTTCTCAAATATTGTCCCTTTGAAGATTGAGAAACCTTTATTACAGAAGATACATTGAAAATTTTTAGGTGTATCTCTTCTGTGTGTTAATCTGTCGCTCCCGCAATGTCTGCAAACGGGTTTATTATTATACCTAATTGTGATAAAGTACTTTATACAATCAAGTTCAGTAGGAAACTGTTTGTTAAATTCAAAAAAGTTCATAATTCTTTACCTTATTATAAACCTAAGTATAAACTATTATCTATTGAATGTCAAGGGATGATTGCGAAGTTTTTTAATGCAAATAAATAATGGCTTTGCCACAACTTATTATGACTTGACTTGTTGGCATAAGCAAAGACTCCACCTACAAAAGGAGTCATCGGATTCATCAACCCAATTAAATATAATATATATATTAAAGTTATGTTCTTTTTCCCGGGTTGCAAATATGTGTTAATTTTATTACGCATTAACTAAGTTCTCCCCTTTTATTATCTCCATGGCTATTTGCTAAATTTTTTAATACTGCAGCAAGTATACTACCACTTTTGATATATCCTATCTCATTCTCGGTATAAACCTGCATTATAACATCAAACGACTCATTTTCGCCATTACTGCGCTTTATCAAGCATTTTAAAGGCTGATAAGGATTCATATCTCTACTTATGCCCAAAATACTAATTTCCTCATTACCTTTGAGATTCAAATCTGACCACTTTTGTCCGTCCTTGAAAGAGAGGGGTAAAACACCCATACCAACTAGATTTGATCGGTGAATTCTTTCAAAACTTTCGGCTATAACAGCTTTTACTCCCAGTAAACTTGTACCTTTTGCTGCCCAATCCCTTGAGGAGCCAGTACCATATTCTTTACCGGCAAAAATTACTAATGGTATAGATTTCTTTTTATATTCCATAGCTGCATCATAAATACTCATTTGCTGACCATTTACATGATTAATAGTTATGCCCCCTTCTATCCCAAGGCATAGATAATTCTTAATGCGACCATTAGCAAAAGTTCCTCTCATCATTATTTCGTGATTACCTCTTCTTGCTCCATAAGAATTGAATTCAGCTTGAGTAATTCCCTTATCCATCAAAAATTTTGCTGCAGGACTATTTTTGCTTATTGAACCGGCTGGAGAAATATGGTCTGTAGTAATTGAATCACCAAACAAAGCAAGTATTCTAGCATTGTTGATGTCATTTAATACCTGGGTCGGTTTATTAATATTTTCAAAATATGGAGGATTATTAATATATGTACTGTTACTATTCCAGTTGTAAGTATCAGTTTCTTTAACTTCTATATTCTGCCAATTTTTATCACCCATAAATACGTTTTTGTATTTTTCTTTAAACATGCTCGTTGTAATACAGGAATCAATATACGATTTAACCTCCATATTAGTTGGCCAAATATCTTGTAAATATACTGCTTTACCATTTTTATCATTCCCGATCGAATCCTTATCAAGGTCAATATTTAATGTTCCGGCAATAGCATAAGCTACAACTAACGGCGGTGAAGCCAGATAATTGGCTCGAACAAGAGGATGGATTCTACCTTCAAAATTTCTATTTCCCGATAAAACTGATGCAACAGCAAGATGGTTATCGGTTATCAATTTTTCTATTTCGGGTTTTAGTGGACCTGAATTACCTATACAAGTAGTACAACCATAACCAACAAGGTTAAATCCCATAAAATCCAAGTATTTATCCAATCCACCTTTTTTCAGATATTCAGTAACTACTTGAGAGCCAGGAGCAAGGGAAGTCTTAACCCACGGCTTAGGTTTTAAACCTAACTTATAAGCTTTTTCTGCAACTATACCGGCAGCTACCATAACAGAAGGATTAGACGTATTGGTGCAGCTAGTAATAGCAGCAATTACGACATCGCCATTCCCTAATTTATAACCTGCGGAACTAACATTAAATTTATTATCGATAGATGCTTCATTACCAGCAAGTGATGGCAATGCTTCTTTAAAATTGTTCTTTACGTGCCCTAAAGCAACCCTATCTTGAGGTCTTTTAGGACCGGCAAGAGAAGGCTCAAGCGTTGATAAATCAAGTTCAAGAACATCAGTGTATGTTACACCGTTAGAGTTTCTCCAGAAAAGCTGATTCTGAGCATATTGCTCGACTACTTTAACTCGATGAGAATCCCGACCGGTTAGCTCTAAATACCGAATTGTTTCCTTGTCTATTGGAAAAAATCCACAAGTTGCTCCATACTCGGGTGCCATGTTAGATATGGTAGCTCTATCGGCTAAAGACAAATTATCAAGACCAGAACCAAAAAATTCTACAAACTTACCCACCACACCTTTTTTCCTTAACATTTGCGTAACTGTTAACACTAAATCCGTAGCTGTAATGTTACCTTGCAGAGAGCCAGTTAGCTTAAACCCTATTACTTCTGGTAATATCATAGGTAGTGGCTGGCCAAGCATTGCTGCTTCAGCTTCAATCCCCCCTACCCCCCACCCAAGTACCGATAATGCGTTAACCATAGTAGTATGGCTATCTGTTCCAACTAACGTATCAGGATATACTAATTCTCCTTCCGTATCATTTTTTATCCAAACAGTTTGGGCTAAATATTCCAGGTTTACCTGATGGCAAATACCAGTACCAGGCGGAACAACTCTAAAATTACTAAAGCTTT
The DNA here is from genome assembly GCA_037101405.1 of Candidatus Megaera polyxenophila. Classification (NCBI taxonomy): domain Bacteria; kingdom Pseudomonadati; phylum Pseudomonadota; class Alphaproteobacteria; order Rickettsiales; family Rickettsiaceae; genus Candidatus Megaera; species Candidatus Megaera polyxenophila. The sequence continues at coordinate 9,063 of AP017964.1, forward strand.
TTTGCCCCCACTTTAAAAACTCATATCTTTCCAAGTTTCTTTCTACTTCTTTGCCAACATTTTCGGCAAAAGAAGTAGGTGAACCATAAGAATCCACCTGAACAGAATGGTCAATAACCAGGTCTACCGGAATCAAAGGGTTGATTTTGTAAGGGTTAGCTCCAAGAATCTTTATTGCATCACGCATAGAAGCAAGGTCTACTATTGCCGGAACTCCGGTAAAATCCTGCATTAATACTCTTGCAGGGTAAAAATTTATCTCTTCTGATGGAGTCTTAAGATTTAACCATTTTTTAAAGGCAGAAAGACGCTCTTGATTTCCGCCATTCCTTAAAACATTCTCAAACAAAACCCTTAAAGAAAAAGGCAATTGTTCAAGATCTAAACCAATATCTTTTGATGCTTCTTTTACGTCAAAAATCCAATAATTTTTACCGTCAAATTTTACAGATTTTTTATATTGCCGATTTTGTTCATTAGACATAAAATAACCTCACCCAATTTTTTATACTGATTTAGAATTATGAGTAGCACCTGCACAATATCCATGGTAATAAAACTGTATATTAAGTACAACTAATATTATTAACGTTTACGGTTTATAAGAAAATTTATTATCGGTAGTGTATAAAAATGCTCTCTCTAAGTTCTGTCTGCATAAATACTAATGAATCTGAACTTATAAAAAACCTTTCTATAACCTTTCTGCCTAGTGCAATAGCTTATTTTAGAGGGAAAAACGGATGCGGCAAAACATCCTTGTTACGTGCCATCGCCGGAATAAAAGGGGTATCTTCAGGACAAATTACTTTTGGTAAAAATAATACACCAATAGAGGAGCTACCAAAACCATACTGCATTTATATTGGTCATAAAACTGGTGTAAAACCAGAATTAACTGTAATTGAAAACATAGAGTTCTGGGCTAAAACATACAATTCACCTGAATTAGTGGCTGCCGCTATTTTTTATTTTCAACTTGAAGAGTATATACATACCAAATGCTACGCCCTTTCAGCTGGTCAGCAACAGAAAGTTGCCTTGGCTAAATTGCTTGCTTGTTCTTCCCAGGTTTGGTTACTTGACGAAGTTGAAAACAATCTTGATTCAATTAGCAGACAGCTTTTAACTAACCTGCTTATTTCAAAAGCCAATAACGGTGGCATAATAATAGCTAGCTCGCATACCGAAACTTTGATTGATTCCGCCTTAATTATAGATTTGGCTTCTACTTCCTAGCCATATTTATTTTATTAAATTGGTGAAGAATTATTTGAAATTGTCTAAGAGCCTATGTTAGGATGCAATCCTGCGGGTGATAAAAATCACCCCCAATCTTAAATTTTAATTTTTTAATGATCCACTTTATAAAGCACGAATTCTTTCTCCAAAACAAAACATGCAACTTAACCAAATATTTTTTTATCTTTTTTGTCTTTTGCAATGGTAGCATAACTATAGTAAGCTCACATGATAAAATTGCTAATTTGGGTATTATTTTTGCTGTGATTTCTATACCACTTTCATTAATTGGTATTGCCGCAAATTTTTTAAAATCAGAAGTTGAAGATGGTTCATTAGAGATGTTGCTTACATCATTTAAGCCTATTCAAATAATTTTAGCTAAATACCTTGGTTTATTTATCTGTGGAAGCATAGCTTTTATGTTAAACATCCCAATTTCATATCTCCTGTTTAATATAGATGTATTCCAGTTAAACTTGGTAATTATTACCGGATTATCATTAATGGCCACAAGCTGCGGGGTAATAATTTTAATATCATCTATCCAGTGTTATTTCCGTTCAAATACCCATTTGCTTTCAACTTTACTCCTTCCGCTAATTATACCAAGTATTATACTTTCGGGTATTATTATACAAAGCGAAAACAATAGCTATTCCCTTTTCTTAATAATGACCGGAGTAAACTGTATTATTATCCCGATATCTATTTATCTATCAAGCTACCTAATTGAAAATATTTACAACATATAAACACAAATATTTGGTAATAGAAGAAAATATCATTTCTTCTACTAATAATTCAGTTTACACTGGAGACAAGATTTTAAGCAATTAACGCAATAATTAACTTAATTAGGATTTAAGTTATGTTCGACTCGTTTATAGGAAAATTTAAAGTGCTTTTTAAAAGCCCGTTTACAGTTTTTGTTTATGGTATTTTAAGTAAATGGTTTATTACTATTTTTATTACTGGAATTGTTGTTGCATACTGGGTTTTCAAAGGTCTTAGCGATGCAGGAATATTAAAAAAAGCTGAAGACATAGTATTTGATGCACTCATCCAAACAAAATCAGTAGCCCAATATTGCATCCCTAAAATAGCTCATTTTGGCGATTTTTGGGCTTGCTTACAGGATCCCCCGGCATATGTACCAAGTGATGAAGAGGCGAAACTAGAGCAAGGGATGAAAAAAATTATAGATCCGATAAATTATAACAAACCGAACCCTTATGATAATGAGGACTAAACAAAATTTTATTTAATTTATTGATATAATAAATTCATGTTTATATAATGCCAAGAAGTTTAATAGTGATTGAAAATAGACCACTTATGTCAGACGATAATTTTTCAGAAAATTCAAATAAAACCACAAGAAGAGATTTTGTAACCCTTACTGCAAGTAGCCTAGCAGCAGTGGGAGTTGCTTGTAGTGCATGGCCGCTTGTTGATTCCCTGAATCCATCTGCAGATGTATTAGCTCTTTCTTCAATTGAGGTCGATATTTCGTCAATCGAACCAGGTCACACTATGACTGTCAAGTGGCGGGGCAAACCTGTGTTTATTAGAAATAGGACTGAAGAAGAAATAAAAGAAGCTAGAGAAACTCCTATGTCAGCACTTGTGGACCCTCAGGAAGATAGTGCAAGGGTTAAAGCAGGTCATGATAAGTGGCTTATAACAATTGGCATCTGTACACATCTTGGATGCGTACCACTTGCAAATAAAGGTGATTACCTTGGTTGGTTTTGCCCGTGCCATGGGTCTCATTATGATACTTCAGGAAGAATAAGAAAGGGACCAGCACCATTAAACCTTGTAATTCCTCCCTATGAGTTTATTTCAGATACTAAAGTTAGGATCGGATAGTTATGAAGGACAATGAAGTTCAAGATGCAGCTAAAACTGATGGGGTTATTGCCTGGATAAATTACAGATTGCCAATTTTCTCATTTTTATCCCATTTTGCTGTTTATAAAACTCCCAAGAACCTAAATTATATGTGGAATTTAGGTTCGATTGCCGGTATTGCTCTTGTTATCCAAATAATAACTGGCTTAGTCTTGTCTATGCACTACACTCCCCATGTAGACTACGCATTTGATAGTGTAGAAAAAATCATGCGTAATGTTAATTACGGGTGGTTGATTAGATACATGCACGCTGTTGGGGCATCAATGTTCTTTGTTGCAGTTTATTTGCATATATTCCGCGGCTTATATTACGGCTCCTATAAAACCCCAAGGGAATTGCTATGGCAAATAGGCTTAGTTATTTTCCTTACTATGATGGCTACAGCTTTCATGGGATATGTTTTACCCTGGGGGCAAATGAGTTATTGGGGAGCAACGGTGATCACTAACCTGTTCTCTGCTATACCGCTTATCGGTGAAAGCATTGTTACATGGCTATGGGGTGGTTTTTCAGTTGCTAACCCGACTTTAAACCGGTTTTACTCACTACATTTCTTATTACCTTTTATTATTGTTGCTCTTGTTATTCTTCATCTTTGGTCACTACATACCCATGGGTCTAATAACCCTAAAGGAGTGAAGCTAAAAGAAAAAGATATGATTCCTTTTCACCCTTATTATACAGTAAAGGATTTTGTGGGTTTTGGAATTTACCTGTTGATATTTGCCTATTTTATATTCTACAAACCAAATTTACTGGGCCATCCGGATAATTACATACCCGCTAATCCTTTAGTTACTCCTGCTCATATTGTCCCTGAATGGTATTTCCTGCCATTTTATGCAATACTTAGAGCTGTACCATCAAAACTCGGAGGCGTAGTATTAATGTTTGGTAGCATTCTGATTTTATTCTTTCTGCCGTGGATAGATAAATCACCAGTAAGGAGCGCTAACTATAGACCGCTTTATAAATGGGCATTTTGGATATTTGTAATTAATTGTTTAGTACTTGGTTATGTGGGAGGCAAACCTGCCGAAGAGCCGTACCTAACAGTTAGCAGAATTGCAGCCAGTTATTATTTTTTTCATTTTCTTGTTTTAGTACCTTTAATTGCTAGAATTGAAAAACCTTTGCCATTACCAAAGGAATCAGCAGAATAATAATGTTATTTAGGTAAAGATAAAAAAGTAACAGATTATGTATAATAGAGTTATTATTGCTTTGTTAATATCCTTTAGCAGCTTTGGTGCACTTGCTGACACTACTGCAAAACAGCCCTTGCAATTAGTTTGGCCATTTGAAGGAATATTTGGAACATTTGATAGGCAAGCCGCTCAGCGTGGCGCTCAAGTTTATTTTGAAGTCTGCTCAGCCTGCCATAGCAATCATAATCTATACTATAGAAACTTAAAAGATATAGGTTTTTCAGAAGCTGAAATCAAGCAACTTGCTCAAAAATACACAGTTAAAGATGGTCCAAATGCAGAAGGTGAAATGTTTGATAGACCTGCTCTACCGTCAGATAGATTTGTTTCCCCCTATCCAAATGAAGAAGCAGCAAGAGCTGCTAACAATGGGGCATATCCGGTAGATTTATCCCTTATAATAAAAGCAAGGCATGATGGTCCAAATTATGTATTTTCGCTATTGTCAGGTTACCAAGAAGCACCCGCTGACATTAAATTGATGCCAGGTCTATATTATAACCCGTATTTTGAGGGTGGGCAAATAGCTATGCCACCACCGCTAACTCAAGGTCAGGTAACTTTTTCTGATGACACCCCAGCAACTGTAGAACAAATGGCAAAAGACGTGGTTGTGTTTCTACAATGGGCAGCAGAACCGGAGATGGAGCATAGAAAATCCATGGGTCTAAAGGTTATGATTTTCCTTTTAGTTTTTACTGTATTTTTCTATATGGCAAAAAAGAAAATCTGGAAAAATTTATCAAAATAAGCTGCTAAACCAGATATAAAAATTTAAGTATCCGTACCACAGAACTAAATATTAACAAACTGCAACTTTGCCTGTTAATGGCATTTAGCATTAGCAATGGTGGGTATTTATATTAGATGAGCAACAAATTACAATGTCCTGGCAGGCTAAAATTTAATTGGTTATAATTGATATAAGGTTTTTTAATTAGTTTCTTAGCCTAAAGGTACTGTAATATCCTGTAAGAAGATTAAAGCCATAACCGGCATATATATAAGTACAAAAACCAAAGAAAGCAAAACCGCAGTGGCAACTTTTTCTGGATATATTTTATAAAGCGAAGCAAGAACAATTGTGTTAGTAGCAAGAGGAGCAACACAAAGTAATTGCAACGCATTATAGTATTCATTGTTATACCATCCCAAAAAAAATCTATCACAGATAATAAAAATATTGAATACAACCGGATAAAATAAAAACTTACTGGCAAAAGCCGCTGCCGTAAATTTTAAATCTAGTTCAAATTTTTTGACTTGAGAAAGCGCAAGACCAATCATAACCATACCAAGAATTGAGTAAGCTCCTTTCATATTAGACACAAATTCCTGGAAAAAACTTGGCAATTGAAACCCCAAAAGGCTAAGAGAGCACCCTAAAAAGAAGGCATTAAGTAAGGGTAACTTAGCAATCTTTAACATACTTTCTTTAAAAGTACTTACACTTCGTGCACAAAAATAACAACCAATAGAAGCATCATAAATTGCAATCCCAATTAGTCCAAGGACATATATACTAAGGGTATTATCATTAAATATACTAGTAGCTACAGGTAAAACTACATATCCACTATTACCTGTCCCTGCAGAAAAAGCTAAAATATTTCTATGACTATCCTGCCATATTTTTCCATATAACCAATAACTGAAAAAACCCAAAAAACTGCATATGACAAAAGTAACACCAGTAATTCCTAGAGAGCTAAAGGTAAGTTTTGTACTGGCAGGAATTGCAAAAAAAACTATTGGCGCTACAAAATAAAATAATAACGAAGCTATACTATCTTTTTCGACGTTCGAAAACCTACCTGACAAATATCCTATAACTACACTTAGCAGAGATGAAAGGACTTTAAAAAATACTAGACTAAATATTGCCATTTTGAAATTATGCGAGCTTTAATAAACTCAAAAAGGAATAATTATAACATTAACCAAATATTATATCTAGTTTAAATTACAACTATTCCCCTTGGGCTAAAGAGTAACCTGGCTTACCGTCAAAATTATATAAATTTTCTACTTTGATAAAATCAATTTTGGCACTCGCTAATTTACTCAATAAATTAGTAATATCTTGATGGGTTATCTCTCCTGAATCTGGCATAAACCTGCAGCACCAATGATCGGAGTTCATAAAGAAACTATCATCACGTGGCCAAAGCTTTAACCCTTTAGAAGAAATAGTTCTAAGTACCATCGGGCCTGCATCTATGGGGTTGATCTTGGCAGCTACATCATGAGCTGAATTTACATTCATATCAATAAAAACATCAAGACCTACCAGAGATTTTTTCTCCTTCATATTAATCTCATAAACAACGCTTTTAGTTTCTTTTTCGGTAGATGAGTTGTAAGCAGCAACCATCAATTTCGCAGGTTTCTGCCCTAGCCTCTTTACCACTTCCTCAGCAAATTCCTTAGTTCCAACTTTTTTAGCAGATGTTTCTGTGTTATAAATATCAGCTGTATGGACTCCATCCTCAAGGGTTCTTTTCCATGCATTTTCGATTAAAGCTGCTACCTCTCCCTGTCCGATATGGACTAGCATCATAATTGCTCCGTTAAGTAAACCGGACGGATTGGCAATGTTTTTTCCTGCTATATCAGGAGCTGACCCATGGATTGCTTCAAATAAAGCAAAATCCTTACCGATATTTGCCGATCCTGCAAGACCGACGGACCCTGAAATTTCAGCTGTAACGTCAGAAATAATATCACCAAAAAGGTTAGAAGTTACTATTACGTCAAAAATTTCTGGTTTAGTAGCAAGCCTCGCCGTTCCTATATCAACTATATAATGCTCATTGGCAATAGATGGGTATTCCTTAGCTATTTCATTAAAAACCTGATGAAAAATACCATCAGAGAATTTCATAATGTTATCTTTGCTAAAACAAGTAACTTTCTTACGATTATTTTTTACAGCATATTCAAAAGCATACCGGACTATTTTTTCACAACCGGTTCTGCTAATTAATTTTACTGATTCCCTAACATTATGAGTATGCCTATATTCAATACCGGCATATAGATCTTCTTCATTTTCTCGTATTATGACCAGGTCAAGCTTGGGATGCAAAGTACTAACAAACGGGTAATAAGATATTGAAGGTCTAACATTAGCATACAGCCCTAGGGTTTTTCTCATAGTTACATTAAGACTCTTATACCCTCCCCCTTGCGGAGTGGTAATTGGAGCTTTAAGTAAAATTTTTGTCCGCTCTATGGATTCCCATGTATCGGGCGCAATCCCCGATGTATAGTTTTTGTTATATAATTTCTCACCTACTTCAACGACTTCGACACGAATTTTTGCCTCGGCTTTCATTAAGATATGCAATACAGCCTGCATGATTTCAGGGCCTATTCCATCGCCATATGCAACTGTAATTGGCGTAATTTCTGACATTATATACCTCTCCTACTGTTAACCATTTTCTGCAATTTTAGCATAAATGGAAGTAACGTAGCTATAATATCATTAAATGCAAACAGCAGTTTTTATATGGCTGATGCTTTTAGAACTTTTTTGTAATCCCTATTTAGTAATACCACGCCATAAACCCACACTAAGCAGACAATAACGAATATAGCAGCTAAAAACCCTGCTATATCTTCGTGGTGGGCAGCTGGGAAAATAGAAAAAGTGACAAATTGTACTGATGCTCCGATCGATTTGCCAAGCTTTGCTCCAAGGATGTCCACTGCTGCTTTACCTTTAGTTTTCATTTCTTTATCGAGTGGTATATAAACCATCTCCTTAGTAGCATCAAAAAGAGAATATTTGATACCTTTACCAAGCACATTTTGTAATCCACCAATAAATACGATAATGACTAAAGGCGATAAATGTAATAAAGTCGCAAATATTTGATTTAAATGCTCTTCTAATAGCACAAATCCAAAAAACATTCCGCCTGCAATTAGCGTTACCAAAGGCGTAAGCACTGCTCCCCAAAACCAACCAAAAAGCCTAACTATGGTATTACCGATAAAAGCAAAAACTAATGTACATACTCCGGTCCAAAATAGCACATTGCCTTGATAAACCATAAAATCTTTGGTTTCCGGATATAAAGCTTTTGTTCTCGACATCCATAACCCCTCAATTAAGTTTATCGAAGTGCTGTAAGATACCATTAATATGCAAATAATAGCCAAATATTTCGAGGTAAAAACCATTTTAGCACTGTGCCGAAGCCCTAATTTTAATATATCCGTTCTTTGATTTTTAAAAATTATACCCTTGATAGTTTCAATATTTTTTATCTCAATGTAGCGATGCAATAACAAACAGATTACTCCGGATATCAATAGGAGTATCGTTATTGATTTTAAAATCACTTCTGAGGAATTGGTAATGCCTGTAAATAACGGCAATAAGAAATGCTGACCTTTAGAAAAATAAATTATAATACTACCGGAAATTAACAAATTTGTCTGCCCAAACAAACCAAAAAATACATAATACCTGGTGGCTTCCTCAGTTTTAGTTATTTTATTAGCAAGCTGCCAAAAAAATTGCCAAAAAATTATTAGCGGCCACAGCTCACCCATTATATAAAATAAAACATAACTCCATTTTCCCCACATAACGATAAACCATTTAAAATGCGGAAAAAGCCCAATATAAGTCTTGATTCGTTCGGGATCAGGGTGAAAAAACTCAGTATTAGGAAAAATAATGTAAGCAAAACAGGCAAAAAAAACAAGAAATCCTGTAACTACTATACGAAAAACCTGCTCAGTAGTCATCACATTACACATACGTACATATAATATTACGAACAATATACCCATAGGTGCTTCACCCCAGAGTTTTATAAAGCTAAGAATTTCTGTACCAATCATGGTAACAATAAAACTATCTTTTATACTGCGTACTAAATTTTGATTTAGCAGTATAAAAAACATCAGCAGAGCCATTGGCAAAAACTTATGCAGCTCAGTTGACCGAATCGGCCATATTACGTACCTTACCCTACTATGCCTAATCTTTGACCACAAAATAGCTATTTGTGACATTAAAACTCCACTAAAATTCATCTACCACTACATTTGGAAGCTGAAGCTAAACCATCTGCTTAGAACTGTCAACGGATCAATAATAATAAATATTTCAAAATATTTAGAAAAATAATTTGCAAAAGAAAAAACTTCTTGCTATAGGTAAAATTTATACAACTTTAAGTTAGATTTAATATTATAACTTTAATTATAGATTAAGTCATTAAGGCTGTATTTCGTTAAATTAACAATTTTAATATGAGGAGTTGTTTATGGCTAAAGGAAAAGAAGAAGGTAAAGAAAAGGAAAAAGTGAAAGAAAAGAATATTGCTGAGTCTCTAAATTCTTCTGAGTTAAATTTATTGGAAAAAATTTATGGGAATTTGTTAGTAAAAGCAGGAGAATCTTTACCCGATAAAGAAGTTATAAAATTAGGTGATAAATACCTAACTTCAGAGAGTATGTTGGAGCTATTTTCTAAAAAGCCCGAAGAAGCTTATAAAGCACTGAGCGCCGCTAAGGAATTCAATGATGGTATGTTTATTAAATTAATAGTTTATGAAGAAATATGTTCTAAAAGAAAATTTACTTTTAAGCATCCCGAGTATCTACTGAAATTAGTACAAGAAGGTAGTTTTAATCTACAAGACCCAATGCTCCTTGCATATGCGGTACGTCTTAGTAATGAAAAGCTCGCCCTATCTGTTACCAAAGAACTTGTTAAAAAAGGAGCTGTAATAGCTGATAATATTTTGTTTCATTCTTACAATAACCCTGATATTGCCAAGTTCTTACTAATAGAAAAACCATCAATAATTACCTGCCAAAATAATTTAATGGGAACTGATGCAGTAATCAAAAAAGTACAAACAAAAATTTTACAATCAACATCAAAAACAGAACAGCATAAATTCAAAACAACTTTAGAATTATTAAAAGCTGCTAAAACCGGAGGTGAAGATTTAAATATAAAACTGGATATAATTTGCCCTCCTATTTTTGATAACGAATATAGTAAAAATTTTTTTGAAAAATATTCTGAGCTTTATAAAGCATTTGGTAAGTATGGTTTCTCTCTCCTTAATAATAAACAGATTGCACAAACATACCAGGTTATAGAAGAGATCATTAAAGCTGGAGGTAACCTTAAGGGCGTAAGTAAAGAATTTGAAAATTATGTTTGTGGTACTTCATCACCCGAAATTGTTAAATTGTTATTTAAAGAACCAATCCCTCAGGATGTATCCAGTACCACTTCTACTACCACTACGAGCGTTAGCACAACTTCTAGCCTTGAAAAACCTTCTTCTAGCTCAGGCTCTAGTAGTACTTCGGAGTCTTATACTACTACCGCTTATGATAGCACTCATGATAAAGCCAGGATAACTATTGATGAAATTAGCTATAATACCAAAATTACCGAAAATAAAGTCGAATTAAGAGATGCTACTAGCGATGAACTTGTCTGTACCGTTCAAATCGAAAATGGCCGGGTAAAATTAATTTACAGTTCACATGAAATTTATACAATTGAAGAAGATGGATGGTTATTTCACAATATATGTGGAAGATTCTCAGGCTTTTTTGATAAGGGGTCACTACATAAAAGAGAGATTATCCATGTTTGTGAAAACCTAATTAAACAACAAGCAGGAGGAGCTACAGGGAACTCAGATTCCACTACTTTAAGTTCAAGCTCGAGTAGTACTTCAGAACCTAAAACTGCAATTACTTCGGTATCTGCTACTACCTTACCTTTAGGAGGTGACTATATTGATGGAGAGAACATGAGTACTACCGTAACTACTTCAAGCCTCATTACTCTGTCATCAAGTACTACTATAGAAAGTATCAGTGATGTATCTCTAGCGGGGGAGACAGTAGTTCTACTGATGCAGCTTAAACAAGCGCACTAAAAACATATAACAATGTTTACCAGAGTTTAGGGTACACCAATATTGCTGGACTAAAAGTACCTTAAACTCTGGCGCAGCATATAATCAAGTAATTTAATTTAGGCCTAATATTATGTCAAAAGAAAAAGAAGAAGGAGAGTATTTTATATCACTTTACGAAACCTTATACAAATTTAATATCAATCCGATAGAAGCTGCAGGATTCAAAGGGGGAAAATACGGGCAGGCCATTATTGATGCTGTAGGTTCAGGACAAACCTTAGCTGGCTTAACCAAAGATCAGCAAATTTATATGATAGAAGTAATGAAAAATATATTGTACCCTAAAAGCAGAGAGCAAGAGGAAGAAGGTGGTTCAATTCCAAATTTAAAATTTTTAAAAAATCTACCCAAGAGTTTTACAGATTCACTAAATGAATCTGCCCATTCCGTATTAGAATACTACATCCAAGGCCAAGATTCCAGCAGCAATTCTAGTACCACTTCGACTACTACTACTAGCGTTAGCACAACTTCTAGCCTTGAAAAACCTTCTTCTAGCTCAGGCTCTAGTAGTACTTCAGAACTTCAAACTACTACTGCAGTATCCACTGCTGTTTTACCTTTAGGCGGTGACTATATTGATGGAGAGAGCATGAACCCTACCGTAACTACTTCACGTACTGTTACAACCATAGCTACTTTGCACTCCAGTACTATATTATTTTCTCCATTAGATCCAATAGTCGCTGCTACACAAGATACCAGTACAGAGCTAACCGGGCAAAACCCAACAGCTGCTACAGAGTAATCGAAATGACCAAAAGAAAATTATCTGAAGAAGCAAATAATTTAAAACTACCAGATTTGAATACATTTAACATATCTTCGGAAATCTCTGAATCTTCCGATTACATACTTTTTGTGCGCAATCAACAGGATGATGAAAAAAGCAAAACATTAGAAAAACTTTGGCAAGAAGGAAAAAGAGCAACAGATAAGCTCCTTGAATTGTTAAAATCCCCAATTATAGATGATGTAGCCGTTACTGCCCAGCCAATTGGTGAAAGCAGTGAAACTCACATAGCAGATGACGACCAAACACAGTAATTAAAAAAACTAATAGTAGAAAATTATGACTAAAACAAAAGAAGATAGTTGGGAAATTATTTTGAAAAAACGCTTTGAGGATGACGTTTATAAAAAATTTCGTAAGTCCTGCACAGATGATTTTCTAGAAAAAGAATATAATCATTGGAAAAAAGATTTTAGCTTAAGTAAACAAACATTTATTAAATGCTACACTTCTCCATCAGGTGAATGGCTATATGCCCCGGATTTGCCTAATTATATGAGTAAAAATTTTGTTTGTGATAAAAATTTTGATCCATTAGCAGATGGCAGCACTATATTTCCAGGTACTGGAAAACCCTTCCAAATTTTTAGAGCTCAGAAGCCTACAAATGAATGGGAAAAGCTTTTTCCTAATTTTATTGTTAAGGATTCTGATACTCGTTCTATAATCAGTGATTATGATGTTATTAAAAGCACTATGTCAAAAATTGTTGGATCTCTGATTCCCGGGATACTTAAAAATATAAAAAACCTCATTGAAAAAGGGGTTACTATGAAAGGTGTATCCCCAGACTTACAGAAACAAACTGTAAATTTAATAATTTATTCAGCAGATCATGAAAAAAATAAGGAAGCTGCTGATTTGTTAAAGCTGTTTCTTGGTAATCAAACGTTTAAAGAGGCCCTAGAACCATCATGCCTTACAAAGTTAATTGCTAGAGAATCAGCTATTACAGGACTCGATTTATCATCTGCTGAGATAGTAATTATCGGTGAACATTCATCAGAAACAAACGATAGCGTATGATTTTTACTATTACCGGGCTATCCCTTTAAGATAGCCTAGGGAGTATAGATAAAGCGTTATCAATAATCCTGTTAGCATCATAATAATAAGAGCTATACCAATAACAAAGAAATTACCGTAATATAACTTGCTAACTATACTAAGGGAAACAGAAGTAAATATCAATCTAACAGAATGGATTACTACCGACGCTTTACCCATATGATTTGTTATGGCAGTTAAGGCATTAGCGTATAAAAAATTAATCAAAAATGCCGTCCCGACTGTTAAAATAGCCATAGCCGCAGTAATGATTTTCGGCTCATCTATTCCCGTTAATACAATTATAAACTGGCATATTATACTAATAAAGCACATCACTATGCTAAACAAGAAACAATTTTTACAGCCAAATTTATCAACTATTAACCCATTCATCAAACTTATGATCCCAAATATTATGGCTAATATATTTTTATACCACATATATTCAATAAGAGGCACTCCTAAATCATTAACATAATAAATAGGCGACATGCTAATAAATACCCAATAAGGGGCTATAATAAAGCATAAAGCCCCTGTAAATATCATTAATTTACGGGACTTAATTAAGGTAAAATATTCTTTAAATGGTAAGAAAACCGTGATTTTACCATTTACTTTGTTACTAGCCTCTACAACCTTGTAACTCAAAACCCAGGCAATAAGGGCCATAACAAAAACTGCTAAAAAATTAAAGCGCCAACTAGTATACATACCTAGATAACTACCAATAGTTGGTGCCATAGTCATAATTAAGGTAATAGAACCATTAATTAATCCTAGCCTTGTTAGCTGATCTCGGAATTTACTAGTCTCAATTAGAATTACATAACTTAGTACCGTTGGACCGGCAATAGTAAGCCCTTGAACAAACCGGCCAAATAATACCAAACCATAATTACCGGCTAACGCACAGAGTAAAGTCGCAGCCGCAAATATAGCTAAACTGCTTATAATTATTATGCGGTAATTGAATTTATCACCCAAAAAGCCTGCTATTAATCCACCAAGACAATATCCTATAAAGTTTAAACTTAAAGATAGTTGCACTTCAAAGGGAGATAAGCCAAAATGTTTTTGTAATACAGGAATACAAGGAATAAAAAAATCTGCTTCTGACCTGGAAATAATACAGATAGTCAGGACAGTAATAAATAATAACATTTACCTATATTTTATTGATTTTAGGAGTTTTTCATCCTGTTTTTTGCAATAATTATTTAGCTCTCGTAATCGCTTCTTCAATTAAGTCTAAAGCTTTCTTAGCATTTTCCCAACCGACGATCCTCACCCATTTACCTTTTTCAAGTTTTTTATAATTTTCAAAGAAATGGTTTATCCTATCTTTAGTTATTTGCGGGACATCATCAATATCCTTGATACTTTCAAACGTTACATCTATTTTATTAATAGGTACAGCAAGAATTTTTTCATCTATACCGGATTCATCTTCCATAATTAAAACACCAACCGGCCTTACTCTAATAATAGCCCCCGGAATAATAGGATATTGGCTCATCACAAGCACGTCTGCCGGATCTCCATCTTGGGAAAGAGTATGAGGAATAAATCCGTAATTACAAGGATAAAACATAGGCGTTTGCATAAACCTATCGACCATGATTGCTCCAATCTCCTTATCAAATTCGTATTTCACAGGATTATCATTCATCGGTATTTCAATGATAACATTAAAGGCATTATCTTTGGTTTTTGCTGGGATTTTATCTATAAACATAATTATTCACGTAAGCAATTTACTATCTGGTTTTTTATTTAATAGATATCTATATTAAATTACCCCAAATAGCAAGAAATTTTGATCCCTCTCTTCTTTATAGTTTTCCAAAGCTGATAATACGTTTATTGAAAGGTTTATTACCATTACCTAATAGATTTTTACAACAACTGAATTTTTATTAAGTATGAAGAAAACCAATTATAAATTGATTAAAAATTTGTACAATGCTTTACTAAAAATAGAGGAGAGCGAAGCATCTAGGATTTCATAAAAAATCTCGGTTCTTTGATTTATTATACTAACAAAATAATAAAATAGGTAAAAAACATGAGTAAAACACAGCTATCACCACTAGCAAAAGGCCTTGTTGGAGATATAAAAAATTGCGTTGTAACTAATACCACTAAAGCACAAGTTATAGGAGAAGCGTCTCTTACTAGCTACGAAATGATTGCAGGAAGATACAACTCATCTATGAGTACCATTGAAGGTTTAGGAGCACGCGCACTAATGTCTTTTGCACCTCCAGAAGAAATTCAAACCTTGGTAAATAAAATCCATGCAGCAGAAGAGACCCACAGAACCTTTATAGGCAATTCTATTGATGCGGGAAAAGGAAGGTTAAGTGCGGCAAAAACTGAAGCCGCGCTGAAGGGTTATGCTCTGCCGGTTTCTAAGGGAGGGCCTTATGATGAAATAACATTAAGCAGGCCATTTACTGATGAAGAAAGAGAAATGGCTTTTGCTGCAGCAAAAGAAGCACTGCTTACAGTAGCAAATAAAAATATTCCTTCTGCTGAATATGGGCAAAAAGTTCAAGAAGAATACGCTAAAATAATAAGGAGGAATCCTGACTTAACTCCAGAAAGAATTGCAGTCTTAGAAGAGTATGCTATTAAAGGAACTATAAAAAAACAGGGACAAGCATTGCCAGAACTAGAAAAAGAACAGATTAAAGAAGCAGCGCAGGAAACATTAGCAGAATTCAACAAGATTTTTAGTAGCCATAAAGACAAAATGTTATCTGCAGAGCCAAATATAATATTAGAGAAGAATGCACAAAAGTTTTTAATCCAAGCCGTAGAAAACAATTTAAAGTCCCAAGGGTATTCAATTGACCCTACTACTAAAAAGGAATTAGAGGAATTTACAAAAAGAAAAATTGAATCATTAAATCCTCGTGATGTTAACAGTGATGCCGTTAAGGGGTTAGCAGAAAATTTTGCAGCTGAATTATCAAAATCTCCGAGGTTCATTGTTCTAGGAGCTATAAAAGATCTAGAAAAAGAGAATGGTTATATCATAAGCGAAAATCAAGCTCAAAGGTTAGTCAATAAATTATCTCCTGCTTTAGCAGAGCTTGATCCTGAATATCTAAAACAGTATTCCGAGATCATCTCTGGACAAATTCAGAAAGAAGTAGTAGCCAAAAGTATGGTTACTGCAAGTGTACTGGGGGGTATATATATAAGAGAGGGAAATTTAGATAAAATAGCAAATAACCTCTCAGACGCACACTTAGATAGATCCGATAAAATGCAAATTGATAAGATAGAAACAAATTTATCTGCTCATGCCTTAAAAGATTCTCAGCTAGCAGAGAAACTAACAGAATTAGAAGTAGAAAAGGCTAAGTCCGTAAGGTATGATGTAAATAAATTATCAGATAAGGATCTAGCTCAAATGAGGAAGGAAAACCCGGTACAATTTGATAAAACGGTTCTTGGTAGAGATAACCCCGTTAAAGAGCCAAAAGAGGCTATTATTGATAAGATAATAAGTGAAGCCATTGACAACTTGAAAAAAGAAAATGGAGTTAGCTTGAAACCAGAAAGGGAAAAATACCTTAAAGACAAATTTACCCAAGAACTTTCTCCTGCTTTATCAAAATTAGATCCAGAATATTTAAAAAAAGAGAGTCAGGCAATATCTAGAGATCTCCAAAAGGAACTATATGACAATAAATCTACCGGATATAGATTTGGCATGGCTTTTTCAGTTTCAACCGAAAGCTTGTCTTCTATATCTGGTGGTATTACCGCTAAAAACCAACAAAGATCGAATGAATTTGAAGTGAGTACAATTCGGTCTGCTCTTACTACTTTACAGCCAAGCAATACTCAATTTGAAGGGAGGTTAACTGATCTAGCAGTTGAAAAAGCCAAAGCAACTAAGTTTAAAGCCAGTGCCATCACTGGAGAAAATTTACTTGCAATGAGAAAAGAAAATCCTGCAAGATTCGACAAAGTGGTACTTGGAGTAGGAAAGGAAAGAACTCCAATCGATTTAGCTAAAACCATCGGAGCAACAGTTAGGGAAAAAGAAAAAGAAGCACTCTCTCATCCTCCAACGCCTCGTCAACCTCCTCCTTTGTTATCCCAGAGGAAAAGCAGTAGTGTATCGATGTAAAGATTTCCATGGAAGTTATGGGTTATCAGCACTTCTTACATCCTTAATTAAGGATGTAAGAAGAAGTGTCAATTTAGCTAGTTAACTATAGTAATTCGAATAAGCCACAAGTTTTTTCTGCACCATAATTATCTCCTGTATCTTCTCCGCAACCACCTAAATGATTTTTTTCTCTTATTTTTTTATTTCTTTACTTATTTTACGGGGTATAGCTTAAGTTCTAAATGTTGCCAGGTTGTTATTAATATATTAGAATAAGGAGCTATATAACTAAATAAATCTTAATTTTAACGTGGCAACAGAAATTAAAAAAATTATTGTTTCTATTACTGGCACTTCAGGCGCAATTTATGGCATAAGGCTACTTGAAATATTAAGAAGATGCGGCGTAGAAACACACTTAATTATTTCAAAATCAGCAAATTTAACTATTGCAACTGAAACCTCATTTTCAATAAATGATATTAAAAAACTTGCTGACTATGTTTATCATCCGAATGATATAGGGGCTAAAATTTCCAGCGGATCATTTAAAGTAAATGGGTAATTATAGCACCCTGCAGTATGAAAACATTATCAGCAATAGCTTCAGGTCTTGAAAATAATCTTATTATGCGATCAGCAAGTGTTGTTATTAAGGAACAAAAAAAGCTAGCCCTAATAGTTAGAGCCCCCCCCTTAGTGCTATTCATTTAGAAAATATGCTTAAACTTGCCAGAATAGGAGTAGCGATATGCCCCCTGTTCCAGCATTTTACAACAATCCCACTACCCTAGATGATATAGTTAACCATTCAATAGTGAGAGTTCTGGATTTGTTTGATATAGAAACAAATCTTATTAAAAGATGGCAAGGAATATTTAATAAAAATTAACATTATAACCCCAAGTTTTTGACACTAAGTCTACATTTCCTTGTGGATTTGCCCATATTCTCTGCTCTTTACCTTTATAGGTAATAAGTTCTGTAATTTTTACCGCAGCGCCTATATATGATGTCATTGATGCTATTCCTTTTTATTATTAATATACTATATATACTAATCTACTCTTGTACATAAGCCAATCGTGGAAATGGAAACCTAATAGCTTGGCATCGTATTTATACACTTTATTTCATTTACCTTCCCTTTTCTTCTACAATACCATCTCTTTATTATACCACTCGTTATTTAATAAATATCTTAATATATATTAATATTTCCTTGTATAAAACTTTAATTTATGTTAATAATCTTCGCAACAAAAGATTATTTTTTTATTAAAAATAGAGTTTTTTATGAGTAAATCACCATTCTCCTTTACACCAGAACCATCTCCTGTATCTTCCCAACAAAAACCACAAACTTTCGATTTCTCTACATTACTTGCTCAAAAAGCAATAGAAAAATTGGAACAAGAATGCGAAATAGCACAACAAGAAGCTTGGGCAAAACAGAAAATTGAAGAATCAATAAAACAAGCAGCATTAGAATCAAGCTTAAATAAATATCTTGAGAAACTAGAATCAACCAGTGTTATAAACGGAGACTATTGGGATGATTTAAAGGAAAGTATCAATGTTATTAAAAATAATTCTGTAAACGTCGAACTAATTAACAGATTCGCAAACCTTGCAGCAAAATTACAAAATACAGGAATGATAATTAAGGAATTTTATGACTCTATATTTAGCCTAGGTAATTATTTTTTAAATCATTTTATGAGTGTTTTACCGACTATTGGTAATGCTAAACTTGCAGAAGAAATTGATAGAAATATAAAAGAGCATCTTAAAAAGAAATTAGATAGGGAGGTATTGCAGGGAGAGGACTTAGACGGTTTTATGACTTCATTCCAAGAGTTATCTGACCAAAGTGAAAATGATAATTTTATTAAATTTTTATTAATAGAATTCACAAAAGAAGAAAATTTCGATTTATTAAGCGAATTCTATAAAAATGACATTTTCACGCTATATACTAAATTTATTCAGGATTTACCTCCAACAAAAGCATTCGAAAAGCTGAAACTAAAAGATTTCCTAGATTTTCATAAGTTAAATTCAATATTAAACCTTGATAAAGATTTAGAATTCTTAAAGAGCTTAAATATAGACAAAAACAAGGAAATAGAACAAGGAAAATGGGAGGAAATTTTTTCTTTCATTCAAAAAAGTCCTAAAAAACTAGGATTTTTAGAATCAGTATTATGGAATGGTAAAATAAATTCCTTTTTACAAAAAAATTCTTCTTTTTTTGATTTATTTAAAGGTGAAATAATTCCGGTAGAAATGCAATTTAATATAGGAAAATTATATAAAACCGGTGATATTAATAAATATCAATACAAAAATTTCCTCAAAATTTTAAAAGAAACATTAACTACAGCAGGTAAAGCTAAAGAGCTTAGTGAACTGCTCGATGCGAGTTTAGACTTAAAGTCCTTCGACAAAGCAAAAACAATAGCTACTATAGATCCGGTAATTTATGATTTGTTTGACAAGAGCATTAGCTATCCTGCAGCTTTGGAATCAACACTTATAGAATATGCCGTTGGTTCAAGAGCATATACAGACAGTATTTTAACCAAAATAGCTGGTTGTTTACAAGAAATTATAGAGGTTTATCCTATAGCAAAAACCATTCTTAAAACTGCTCAATTAGAAGGTTTTATAGGAATTTTCAACAGCCCAGCTGATCCAAATGATAGCAGAGTGAAAGGATCTTATAAACCAACTCCTAAAGATGTAATAATTGGCCAAAGTTGTGATACAATACCTATAATAAATACAGCTGGCACAATCATCCATGAATTAACCCATAAACATATGTTTCAAAATGTTAATCAAACAGGCGTGCCTTTTAAAAAAGATAACCCAGAAGCTCAAAAATTTTTTGAAACAACAATAGATAGATTAAAAACAGAAAACGATGCTTTATATCAATGTTATAACCTCTACGCTGAATCCAAGCACATGCTTGAGTCTATAGCTCATTTTTTTCAAAAAAATAGTAAATACCTTTATACGTCGAAACTTGACCAAATTATAGCTTCGAGTAATAAACTGCTAGATTCTGACAACGAGGACGAAAACGATGACAAAACAGATTCCATATACAAATCTGGAATTTACCAAGCAGCGGTGGAAAAATATCTTTTACCAATTATGCATGGATTTGATATTATTTTTGAAAAACTTAACAGTATTTTTTCAGGAAAAGCAAAAGTTACCGGTACGGTTCTTGACTATCTAGACGGAGATTACAACGTTAGCTTACTTGAAGCGATGGAGTTTATAACATTAAAATTAGATCCTCGAACTACCCATACCATAACTGATTACCTTGGTGCTGATTGGCAAGAGGCTGACGTAATAGATTAATACTTTATTTTTTCTACCACAGAACCAAGCAGAAAGAACTTGCTTGGTTCTTCAAACCACTATTCAATAAACTCTTTTTACCGGTGGAACAGGTTCAACCTCATCAGTTAAGGTAGTTAAAACTACCGGTTTATAATCTATTTTAACTCTGCCGTTTTCTTCAAGCCAAAGAAGTGTGTGTTTCATCCAGTTCTTATCATCTCTCTCTGGAAAGTCTTCTCTCGCATGCGCCCCCCTACTTTCTTTCCTATTTAATGCCCCGTGAACAGTAAGAACTGCTTGATCAATTAAATTGGCAAGCTCCATGGCTTCAACTAAATCACTATTCCAAATCATTGAGCGATCGGTTACCGATATATTACCATATTCCTTCCTGATACCATCCATCATCTTTTGACCTTCTTCTAAAACTTCTTCAGTTCTAAAAACTGCAGCATGATCTTGCATAGTTCTTTGCATTTTAAGACGTAAATCAGCCACCGATATATCTCCTTTTGCATTTCTAATTTTATCTAGTCTAGAAATAATAGGATCAAGTATCTCTGGTTTTAGTTTTTTATGAGGCATGCCAGCTTTTACAATTTCTGCCGCCCTATATGCTGCTGCCCTGCCAAAAACTACAAGGTCAAGTAAGGAATTTGAACCAAGACGATTTGCACCATGTACAGAAACACACCCTGCTTCACCAATCGCCATAAGTCCCGGGACAATAGTTTGCTTACCGTCTTTAAGGGTAAGAACTTCTGTATGATAATTGGTCGGTATCCCACCCATATTATAATGAACAGTAGGTAATATTGGAATTGGTTGCTTTGTTACATCCACTCCTGCAAAAATTTTTGCTGTTTCAGAGATTCCCGGTAACCTTTCATGTAAAACTTCAGGCGGTAAATGATTTAAATGCAAAAATATGTGATCTTTCTTAGGGCCTACTCCTCGTCCTGCTCTTATTTCCATCGTCATGGCACGGGAAACTACGTCCCTTGAGGCTAAATCCTTAGCTGAGGGTGCATAACGCTCCATAAAACGTTCCCCTTCTGAATTGACCAAATAGCCCCCCTCTCCTCTTGCTCCTTCAGTAATTAAGCATCCAGACCCATAAATTCCAGTTGGATGAAACTGAACAAATTCCATATCTTGCATAGGTAATCCGGCCCTTATACACATTCCACCGCCATCACCGGTACATGTATGAGCTGAAGTCGCAGAGAAATATGCCCTGCCATAGCCTCCAGTAGCTAATACTACAATATGTGCTCTAAAAACATGTAAACTTCCATCATCTAAATTCCATGCAAGTATTCCCTTACACTTGCCATCATCCATAATTAAATCGATTACAAAATATTCTATAAAAAATTGCGCTTGGTGCTTTAGCGCTTGCTGATATAAAGTATGTAAAATTGCATGACCTGTTCTATCAGCAGCAGCACATGTTCTCTGTGCTGCTTTACCCTTACCGAAATTAGTTGTCATTCCACCAAAAGGCCTTTGATATATTTTACCTTCTTTATTTCTGGAGAAAGGAACACCGTAATGTTCTAATTCTATAACACTTGCCGCCGCATTCTTGCACATATATTCTATAGCGTCCTGATCCCCAAGCCAATCTGATCCCTTGATCGTATCATACATATGCCATCGCCAATCATCTTCTCCCATATTGCCAAGTGCGGCACTTATCCCCCCTTGGGCAGCAACAGTATGGCTACGAGTTGGAAAAACTTTAGTAACACAAGCCGTACTCAGGCCACTTTGTGCCATGCCAAAAGCAGCACGAAGGCCAGCCCCGCCCGCTCCCACAACAACTACGTCAAATTCATGAGTTTTTATGTTATAGCTATTAGTCATAAATATTCTTCCATCACAAAATCATTACATAAAAAGCTGCAAAGGCAAAGAAAATAGCCGTAATAATTGCAAATATCTGGATTCCAACAACAAGAACAAAGCGGGAAGCTCTACAACTTATATAATCTTCAATAACGACTTGCATGCCAAGAACAGCATGATACATTACCGTAAAAAACAAAATCAAAAGCATTACTATATTAAAAGGTTTCTGCAAATGAGAAACAACTGTAGTGATATTGCTTTTAGAGATATCTCCAAAAAAGGAAATTACCCACAATATCATGAGAGAAATTATTATAGCAGTAAGCCTTTGATGCCACCAATGATGAGAACCAGAGCCTGCTGCCCCTAAATTTTTAGCTTTTGATAAATCTGATCTATATTCGCTTTTCATTGTAAAACCATATGTAATTTACCCTCACTTAGACAAACATCCAAAAAATTAGTGTTAATAATATAGAAGCAATAACAGCTAACCAGCCGGAATAATTTATGGCTCTAATAGAAAATCCCCAGCCAGTATCCCATATTAAATGCCTGATGCCTGTACATAAATGGTAAAAAAATCCGTAACTCGTAACAATTAGTAAAAACCTGACAAAAGAACTATCGAAAATTTTTAAATATATCGGGTCAAATTTACTGAACACCCATAAAATAAACCACCAACCTAAAGCAGAAATCATAAAAAATAACCCAACACCGCTGAGACGGTGACCTATCGATAATACTGAACTGATCTGAGGTTTGTAAATACTAAGATGTGGAGAAATTGGTCGTGCTTTGTGTATTTCTTCTCGAGATTTTTGCATGAAATAATACTCGCTTTGATTAACTCTACTTATTTCAAACTAAAGTATATAAACTAGTCTATACCTTTTCAAGTTTCTTCGGTATCTTTTGTTAGAAATTCCCTCATAACGGTTAAAATAAAACATAACTCTGCACATTTGCCAACTCTCTTACTAATTTAACCTAGGTTACGAAATTTCTTATAGACATAATAAATTTTATTGACTATAAGTTCTTCTAAGATATCTACTTCAATACCATTCATAAAAAACTTCCAAATAGGGAACTATTTGGCCAGATAGCTCAGTTGGTAGAGCAAAGGACTGAAAATCCTTGTGTCGCCGGTTCGATCCCGGCTCTGGCCACCACTATTTATTCCAAATTATTAAATAATTTTAATGTTTTTTAATAAACCAATTATCAGAAAAAGAAACTTCCTACCTATTATGCTATTTGTAGTTAAAATCTTTTAGATTCCTAAGAAACACCTTGTTAAACTTATGTAAAAAATTATCTTGATTATAATTTTTCGCAATCATCCCTTGACATTCAATAGATAATAGTTTATACTTAGGTTTATAATAAGGTAAAGAATTATGAACTTTTTTGAATTTAACAAACAGTTTCCTACTGAACTTGATTGTATAAAGTACTTTATCACAATTAGGTATAATAATAAACCCGTTTGCAGACATTGCGGGAGCGACAGATTAACACACAGAAGAGATACACCTAAAAATTTTCAATGTATCTTCTGTAATAAAGGTTTCTCAATCTTCAAAGGGACAATATTTGAGAAGTCTGACACTGATTTACGTAAATGGTTTTATGCTATTCACTTGTTTTTAAATAGTAAAAAAGGTATATCAGGCTACCAACTAAAAAGAGAAATAGGCGTTACTTATAAAACGGCTTGGCGTATGCTTAAGCAAATCAGGCTTGCTATGGGTAATATTGAAAACCAGCAATTTTTTGGTACTTTAATTGAAGTGGATGAGACCTATGTAGGCGGTAGACCTAGGAAGAAAAACAATAGAGATGATGATAACGATAACTTACCACCAGTAAATAAAAGGGGGCGTGGTACTAAAAAGAACGTTGTTGTTGGTTGTATTGATAAGATAAATAAGTCTGTATTTGCTAAAGTTATGATTAAAAACAACGATGGCAAGAAATTAACAGGTAAGCAGCTATTAGATGTATTGAATCAAGTTATAACCCAAGATAGCGTCATTATTAGCGATGAGTTCAAAGGATATAATATCCTCGGTAAGAAAACAAGCCATATCCATTTAAGAGTAGACCATACGAAAGAATATGTAGCCAGCGGTAACATTCACACCAACAATATGGAGAACTTTTGGGGAACTCTAAAGCGTGGAATACTCGGCATATATCACCACGTATCAGCTAAGCATCTTCAAAAGTATGTTGATGAGTTTGCTTTTAGATATAATACTAGAGAAAATGGTTGTGTATTTAATTTGATTTTACAACAGGCGGTTTTCTAACGAATTGAATAGAGAGACTTCCATTTTCTAAACGATTTAAAATACCTTCTATATGTACTTTATGATAAACTTCATATTTTTCATTATTTAAAATACCGTATTTTAAAGCAATAGTTGCTGTAATTTTTAAAGATTTAGCTATGTTTATATCTTTTACTTTAATTATCCCTGTCGCTGCATTAGAAAGGTAATAAGGTGGAAGTAAAACTGATGATTTATTTATTACATCTATTTCATCTTTTTGATGTGTCTGACCATTAACAATTATAACTGTCTTTTCTTGGTCTAAAAAACAACTAATCACCTGAGTAGAACAGTTATAAACTGACATAGCAATTCGAATGTTGTGTATATTATTATCTGGAAATTCTAATCTAGGTTCTGGAATTATCAATAATTTATCCTTAATACTATAATTTTGCTTACATTTATGTACTAAATAAACGAGAGGTAGAGATAAAAATATAGCACCTAAAAACTGTTGCGTTAACATATAGTACCCCAAACTACTGCAAATAAAAGCAAAAGAAGGTAATGCTTTACTGTCCAGCCAATCTTTGATATAATCACTGACAATAGTATTAGAAACTTGTTTAAAAAATTCCAACATAATAAATTATTATAAAACTGACCAAATATATCAGTAATATACAATCTATTATTGAATGTCAAGGGATGATTGCGTAATTTTTTATCCCCTATTATGTGGCCGAATTACAATTAAGAAAATTAATAAGCTTTAAAAGTTTTTAAAATTACCTTTATGAATATACAAGGACACGAGGCAGAAATATTTTTGTCGGAAATAAGAAAATTAGTCCATAAACAGTTTAAAAATTTGGGTAATATCACTGGAGATTTTTTCCTTTCATTAGAGGTGTTATATACAGCCCCCTACTACAACGACCAACTTATCTTACAACTAAAAGAATTGGTTGATAATTATGCAGCAAAAGGAGATGAAATCCTAGAGTATTATGCAACAAATTTACTGGGCGAGATGGAGAAGCTTGCCTTGCTTCTAACAACAGATTTGGAGAATTTGAACCTTACTAAGAACTAAATCCCAATTACTCATAATATAAATTCGGCTTTAAGATAAGTACTTTCTCTAATCGAGACAATCTCTAGGAATTATTTCATAAACAGGATGTTCTAGGGCAGAAATTGAAAGATTTGATGAATCCATCCACCCATCAAACACCAACGATTTATTACCATCAGTTTTGTGATCGAAAACCTTAATTAACATAAGATTAGTCGGTTTTAAAGGATTAATATTTTTAGCGCATTTATGAACTTCCACAGAAAGATGCCCAAAAGATTTTTCTTTATTTAATTCAAATTTAACTAACTCGGATTTAGCAGTAATCTTATTTAAGACAACAATACTAGCAGTTTTCTTATAAGAAAAATCTGTAGATTCTTGGGGAAGGGTAATTTTAGATGATATGCTTTCCTTTTTTTTATCTTCTAATTTTATTAAATCCTTACGTTCTGTTTTTTGAGGTTCTCCACCAGGAGATTGATTAATTAACCCTTGTTCTATTTCATCAAGTACCGATATTTCTAACTCTTCATCTTCTGCTGCGCAAATCCCAGATGTACTACAAAATACAAACAGTATCCCTACAGTAAGATACAAAATCCAATATTTGATTAACTGAAATTGGAGGTTTCTAAAAATTTCCATACTTTATAAGTCCTTAAGGTTCATTTAATATAAGTCGATTTTACTTGTTAAAAACCTTTCCTCTACCCTATCAAGAACAGTATCTGTAATTTCTTGAGCACTATGTGCCATTCCGAATTTTCTTTTAAACCATGACTGCTGATGCTCTATATATTCTATTTTTACTTCATTGCCATATCTTTTATAAATAAATGAATATAAATCGTCTATTCCATCAATTAGACCATAATCCAAAGCTTTCTGCCCTGTCCAGAACTCACCATTGAATATAATATCATCAGTTTGGGTAAGTCTGCCTTTTCTTAATTCCTTAATACTATCCGTAAAATGATCGTATATTTTTTTCTGTAGGTCTTTTACCAGCTTTACATCAGAAGCTTTTACAGGTTGAAAAGGATCAAGAACAGATTTGTTTTTACCTTCGGTTATTACCCTTCTCTCAATTCCTAATTTTTCTATAGCACCATGGAAACCGAATCCACTTGAAATAACTCCTATGCTCCCAATAATTGAGCTGTTAGTAGCAAATATTTTATTACCACTGCAAGCAAGCCAGTATCCGCCAGAAGCTGCAACATCTTCAACAAAACTATAAACCATTACATCTAATTCCTTTGCTAAAGAAATTATCCTTTTACATATTAGCTCAGACTGAACAGGTGATCCTCCAGGAGAATTTATGCATAAACATACAGCATCTAACCGTGGTAGTTTAAACATTTTTTCAATTAATTTATTTAAAGAAGAAATAGTAAGACCTGGTTTCATAGCTCCTGCTTTACCTATCACCCCTTCTAACCTCATAACGGCTACAACAGGCTTAGTATTATAGAAACCAAGAGGCAATAGCGACATTAATTGATCTATTTTACCGAGGCGCTTAGAACCAACAGGTACTTTTACACTAGAAATAGAATTTTTACTTTGGCTTGTTGCTTTCATCTTTTTTCTCTAATTTATCTGTTTGTGTATTATTTTGTAGTTTCTGATCCGGGTTATCAGGCTCGGCATTGGCCTTTAAATCTTGTGGAGGTTTTTTAGTGTTCTTTTCTTCTGGTTCGCCAATTACTGGAGCAATTTTTTTATTTAAAGATGTCGTTATGTAGCTATTCTTTGGAGTTTCCGGATTACCGGGAATTTCAGAAAGCAGAATATCCCGAACTGATTCATCATGCCATTTTGTATTCCCTTTAAATATAACTTTGATTTTCCCCTCAGGGTCAATTAAAAAAGCAGTAGGTAACCCGATTACTGACATAGCTTTAAACAAACTATTTTTATAATCATGATATAATTTCAAGTGTCTAATTCCATATTTATTAAAATGGTCCTCAGCTGCTTTTACCCCTTTAAAGTCTTCCGAAATAGCTAGCACCTCAAATGGCAACTTTCTAAAATCTTTTTGCAAAATATCCAAGCTGGGTAATTCCTCAACACATGAACCACACCAACTTGCCCAAAAGCTTACCAATATTGTTTTACCCTCGAACTGATCTAGAAAAACTTTATTTCCGTCTTCATCAAAAAAATTTACATCTGGTACAAAAGAAGATTCTGGCCTAATAATCGTAGAATTTTCAGCCAAAACAGAACCACTATATATGCTCAGAGCAAAAATAAGGCTGAAAAACCATAAAAATATTTTTGTAAAAATTTTTGCCATAGAATATATTGTCCTAATCCGCCAAAGTTAATATTATTTTTACATTACAAAACTTATATCTCAAATATTAATATGAAACAAATTATTTCTTTTGCCATTTGTTGCTTACTTCTCTCAAATTGTGGTTTAAAAAGGCCATTAACTCTACCAGAAGAGCCAAAAGAAATTAAGGTAGAAATGAGATAGGATGATATTATCAGCATTAGTCTTTTTTTCTATCGTCACCATTACCGCTCCAATAATTGGAAAATATATAGCTTGGCTTTTTTTTGACGAACCTCGAAATAATTTAATTACTTACTCTCCAAAAGGAGCAATTAAACAACAAACTTGGAAAAAGTATTTTACAAGCTTAATGATCTTCAACCTTATTTGTATAATTTGTACTTTCTTGATAATCTTCTTTCAAAAACACTTACCCACCGGTGAGGATTTAACAGGAGAACTAGATTTTGCAGCGAGTTTAAATGCAGGAATTTCTTTTTCTACTAGCACATTTTGGCAAAGTCATAACCCAGAAAACCAATTAAGCATCCTAAGTCAAATTTTTGCGTTGACGATGTAAAATTTTTTATCAGGAACTACTAGTATTGCTGTATTTATAGCTTTTGTTAGGGGAATAATAAATAATGCCAATCCCTATATAGGTAATTTTTATAATGATTTCTTACGCATTTTATGTTTCCTGCTCCTACCGGCAGCATTTATCATATCGCTATTTTTGATAGCCGGAGGTGTCCCACACGATTTTACTGGCAATATAGACTATATAGTGGACTGAAAAATCAAGACAAATTTTTGTAGATTTTGTTTCCTATTATCATGCTGCATTTTGTAATGCATTGAGATAAACATCCATAGGTTTTTTATAACCAATACTAGAATGAAATCTTCTATTATTATATTTATCTACATATATGTTAATCCCCTCCCTAAGTTCTGAGATATTGTTAAATTCATTTATAAATATACAATTATATTTTAGAGTCTTAAAAAATCTCTCCATAACAATGTTATCGATGCTTCTGCCTTTACCGTTCATAGAGATTTGTATACCGTATTTCTCGAGTATTTTTATATGTTCTGAGCCGGTATACTGACTACCTTGATCACTATTGAATATCAGCGGAGGTGGGTACTTACTAAGAGCGTCTTCTAAAATACTCGTTACAAGGCTTGCATCCATTGAATTTGACAGTTTATAACTCAATATAGCTTTACTGTGCCAATCTATAATTGCTGCCATATACATAAAGCCTATCGGGGTTCTAATGTATGTTATATCCCCGCTCCATACTTCATTTGATCTTGGTACGTATACAGACCGACTACCGTTATATATTTGCCAATAAGGCTCAAGGAGATATGGATATATCTTATGATCTTTATTCTGCATAGAGATAGATTTCTTTTTCTTTGGATAAATAGCCTCTATACCCATAATACCCATGTATTTGAGAGTACGATCTCTACCAATATTTAATCCTTCCTCTAATAAAGATTTATAAATAAAACGATAACCATACTCTGGATTATCTGTATATATTTCATCTATTCTATCCATAATCTTTTTGTTGTATAAGCTCATTATTTGGGGCTGATAATAAAGCATAGATCTATTTATCTTCAATAATTCGCATTGTCTTGCCATTGATAATTCTTTCAGCTTGGAATCGACAAGATCTCGTTTATTTGCTATATCCAAGCCGTTTAGCTTTCCCAACGCCCAGTCCCTCTCTATTGTAGCCTTCCCCAGAGCTTTTGCTAATTCATCATTTTGAGATTTTAACTCCTCAATTTCTGTTTTGTACTCACTGACTACTTTTGCCGGCTCAAAAGCCATTGATGCATTACTTAAAAAATGCTTCTTCCAATTTTGAATAGTCTTTGGAGTAATTTCATATTTCTTTGATAATTGAGATATAGTTACCTCCGATTCTAGTAATTCCAACACTACTTTAGTTTTATATTCTGCACTGAAATTTTTAATATGCTTTTTTGTCATATATTTAAATTATGTTTCTTTTAATTTTATATCTTTTGCGAAACAAAACTATTGATTTTACTGTCTGACTTCTTCAGTCCACTATACTACTTAAGTCTAGAAGAAAAAAAAGAACAATTATTTATAGGACCTGCTGCAGGTCAAATAGCAATCAAACACATAGCTACCAATGGAGGCTCTATTTTTCTGCCGCGTCTGCACACCCTTTTGAAGCTCCCTCAAGGATGGTTGTAATATTAAATTTATTCTTAATCGTAATCGCTCCGATTTCTTTGATATTCACTTACGGTTTTGCTGTTAAAGCCACAAATTTTAGCTGGTCTTTGTACTGGATTGTTGTATTAGTCATGAGCCTTTCTTTGCACGTTTTATACCTTGGAGAAACTGACTATGGAGTACCATTAATACTCGCAGATAGAATTATAGGCGACAATTTTAACTATACTGGTAAGGAATTGATATATGATAAGTTTCCTTCTTTAATGTGGGTGCTTTCTATTACCATGAGTTCAAATGGAACAACAAACGCATGTCTTGAAAATTACTCACCTCTTAGTACCATTTTCTTATTTTCTAACTTAGTAATAAGTAAGTTTATTATGGAAGGTGTGGGATCTGGTTTTTTTGCAATGCTTGCCTATTTAATTGTCTCAGTTTTTTTAAGAGGCCTAATTACCGGTGATAATAGTAATTTTTTTGGCAAAAAAATTACTATTAATGAAATTAATTATGTAGTAATAGTATTCCTAATAATGCCAGTAGGGGTTTTATTGTTTACTGGAATTACTTTTGCTCTTCCAGAAACGAAGCAGCTAATAACTTATCAAGGTTCCCAAGCAGTAACGGATATTGCTTATAACTTTGTTTCCAATTTTACTAATAATGGATCTAATTTCGCCGGACTTAATACTGCAAATAATTATTTTAATTATATGACTGCTCTGGCAATGTTCATCGGAAGATATCCAGTTATATATTACTCCCTTGCAATTAGTGGTTCTTTTGCCAGCAAAAGGAAAATGGAAAATTGTACTAAAAATCAAAATCAATCGAGTTTTGATCTAAGTTTTTTCTTATTAATAACTGTATTAATTGTTGGAGCAATAATGTTTATGCCGCTAATGATTTTAGGCCCTATACTTGAATTTATTAATATGTAATCAGCACCCCCTTCTACAAAATAATAAAATATTTTTTCTGTAAATAATGTTTATGCGTTTTATATTTATTTTACTTCTTCCCTTTTTACTGCAGGCTTGTAGTACTACTAAATACTCTATAGATTCTTATAAAAAACTCACCAGTGATTTACAAAAAAACTACAAAATAAAAAGAGCAGATTTAGTTTTAAGCTATGACTTAGCGAGAATAGATAGCACCAGCTGTATTTTTTCAAAAGAGCTCGGTTTATTTGCTAATGACAAAATTTATGCCCAAAAGTATCTACAAAAATTTCAGGAAAAATATCGCTCCAATACTCCTTTTGCCAAAGAAGCCAAGCTTAAAGTACAAAAGATAACTACGTTGTTAACCAGACTGCAAAATAAATATAAGATACTTGCTAAAAACCATTATCAAAATGTAAAAAAGATTGCTAAAGCCGATTTCACCAAAGTTAATTCCAAAGCGGAACTAGCAAAACTAGATCAAATAACATCTCATCTGCCTTTGATGCTTCCCTCTTATAATTCTTATATTTCAAGTAACTATGGAATTAGAAAACACCCTAGCAATAAGAAACAAAAAATGCATTGTGGTATTGACCTAGTTGCAGGCTACCACGCACCTATATATGCAAGTGCAAACGGGAAAGTATCTTTTGTTGGTCACCAAAATGGTTACGGTACTACCGTTGAAATCAGCCATGAAAATAATATTAAAACCAAATATACTCACTTGAAAAAGACTTTTGTCAAAAAGGGACAAAAAGTCATACGAAGCCAGGTAATTGCTTTGCAGGGTAGATCAGGAAACGCTCATGGTGATCATCTACATTTTGAAATACATATAGCTGGAAAACACGTAAACCCTTATGATTTTATTGGCCATAACTATGAATGTTTTAAAAGATAAAAACCTGATGAAGCACAATCACAGGATTTTATCTTTCTAACAGTTATGTTTTAATTAGATTTATTAGAATTTTCTTGACTAGGAATTTCTACTTTTTCTTTATTACCTACTTTATCATTTTTGTTTTCTACATCTAAATTATTTTTATTAATTTCCCGAGGTTCGGAGCTCTGAGCCTGTTCAGCAATTTGCCTTAACTCTCCTATAATGGTTGTAAATTTCTCCTTATCAACTAACCCCGGTATAAAGATACCGTTAACTACGTAAGATGGAGCTCCTTTTATTCCAAGGCTTTTTGCTAGGTCAAAATTCTTTGCTATTAATTCTTTTATAGCAAAACTACTAAGTTCATTCTCAACAAGTTGATAATCAATCTGATTAGCAACTAATAAAGCTTTCACTCCTTCTTCTGTTATCGGTTTCATTTTCATCATTTCGTTATGAATAAGAGGAAATTTCTCCTCCGATATTTTATGCACAGCTAATGCTACTTTAGTGGCATACATTGAAGTTCCGCCTAATATCGGTAAAGGACGAAGGACAATTTTTACCCCCGTATCGCTCTCTAGTATTTCATTAGTAATTAAATTCGCCTGTTTACAGAAAGAGCAATTATAATCATAAAACACAACTGCTGTTATATCGCCATTTTTATTACCAAAAACCGGGGGCAGCCCATCATTTTCAATATTAGTTTTGTTCTCTAATAAATAATCTGCCGTTTGTTTATTGGATTCCTCGATTTTTTTTCTTTGCATAGCTTCAAGAGATTCCACAAGAACTTCAGGGTGATTTAAGATATAATCGTGAATTTTAATATTTAACTCTTCTTCCGATAATTTAGGCTCATTTAAAACTTGTTGAGCTGCTTTTTCTTCATCTGTCTGCGCATTATTAATAGAGGTTTTAACGATTTCAGGATTTCTAAGGATTTTATAAGCAAAAAGAGCTACTAAAATAAGTAAGATCCCAAGCAATATATTGGTAAAAATTTTCTGCATAATTAAAATTATTTATATTTTTATAATAAAATTAAGTGCTTTTATAATTACTAGATAATTACTGTTTTTGCAAAATAAATAAACTTATAAAGAAGCAATAAATAATATCTCTATCGCTATTTATCTACTGCAATAATATCATTGGCTTTATACCAATCAGGAGAATTTGCCTCTAAACCTTTCAATGCTTCAGTTGCAAGTTTTTTTGCTTCCTCCTCGTTTCCTGATTTATAAGCGATAATAGCGGAATTCAGGTAGCTTTTGGCTTTCAGACCCTTTTTCTCATAATAAATAGCCATATAGTATAAAGCCAACAAATTATCTGGTTCTTTTTCAACAACGAATGACAAATCTTTATAAAATTCGTCTAATTTCTGCGGTTGATCCCCATAATTACTGATTCCTACTATTGCTCGTCCAAGTAATATCAAAGGATCATTTTTCCTTATTTCTGACGCTATGTTATATTCGGTTAAAGCAGCAGCGCTACCTGACTCAAATAATATTTGAGCTTTTAGCTCATGATAATAAGGGTCTTTAGGATGTTGCTTTAATAACACATCGGTATTTTTTAAAGCGTTATTAAAATTACCAGTTCTAAAACATTTTATAGCCTTGGTATAGAGGTTAAGTTCGTCTATCCCTTCCTTATAGTCACATTGCGGCAGTGTATTTAGCTCTCTAGTATAAGCTGCTAATTTTACTGAGGCTCTACGAAACTTGTCTATTAGCTCTTTATTATTTTGGCTTGTATTAAATTTCGATTTCTTATTATAGTTTTTTAACACAACTAATCTGTCCTGGCTTAGCGGATGTGTTTGTTCATAAGGATTAACTAAATCGCTCCTTGAATCAATTCTTGTTTTCTCAAAAAACTTGATCATACCTACACTACTGTGATGGCTTTTTTCAAGCAATTTTAAAGCCATCTGGTCAGCACTAGACTCAAAAGTTCTTGAGTATGCCTGTACGGACCTTTCAGCAACATGACTCCCTGCCATCATAACAGCAATACCCGGAGATCCACTCCCTATAGCCGTAGCAAGACCTAGCACTGCGCTACCCATAGCAAGTAATCTATAATTGTCTATTACTTCCTGTCTTCTACTGATATGCTGCCCTAATATATGGCCGATCTCATGAGCTACTACTCCCCGCAGCACATCTGGATCAGGAAATTTTGTTATTAAACCACTATGAATAAAAACTATTGAGCCACCTACAGTAAAAGCATTTGGAGTTTCATCATTTATTAAAAAGATTTTTAAATCTTTTATCCCGGAAACTTCCTTCAGTGGTGCTATCACCAAGTTGATGTTTTCCTCAATTTCTGAGTCTCTTATGATATTCGCATAAGCGTTTTTTAGTAAGAATAGAACAAAAACTACTACACTAATTAATTTTAATTTTTTTATCATGAAACGTACCTGGTAAATATTTCCTAAGTATAACAAAACCGCTCGTAATAATAACAAGCTTTTATAAAATTATAAATAAACACCTTAATAAATTATTATAAAACGACTTGAATAATTTGTTAACTTAGGGCAAATTACAATCAGTAGTTTTATATGTCGAGGAAAAATATGTCTAAATTAGCTGTTATTACAGGTGGAATAAGGGGTATTGGCGCAGCAATTTCAGTTGCTTTAAAAGAGAATGGTTACGAGGTTATAGCAAATTACGAGCAAAATCATCAACTTGCAGAAGAATTCTCTAAAAAGTATGACATCAAAGTTAGACCTTGGAACGTAGCAGATTTTGAAGAATGTAAAAAGAATATTGCCGCAATTGAAAAAGATGCAGGAAAGCATGTATCTGTACTAATTAACAATGCCGGTATTATACGTGATTCTATGATGCACAAAATGGATATACTACACTGGCGTCAGTTAATAGATATTAACCTGTCTTCATGTTTTAATATGTCCAAAGCAGTAATCGACAATATGAGAAACAACAATTTTGGTAGAATAATCAGTATCAGTTCTATTAACGCCCAAGCCGGACAAATAGGACAGACTAACTATAGTGCCGCCAAAGCCGGTATTATAGGCTTTACCAAAGCTTTAGCAAGAGAATCAGCACCTAAAGGTATAACTGTAAATTGTGTAGAGTTATGATGGAAAGTTGTGTATGGAGGTGAGATAGAAGATTAGGTGGCGTATTCGCAAATTAATATTATTATTGTAATTTGCAAATCCTATTAACAATAAAATAAGGAATACACCATGAGAAAGAGTAATATAATTGATTATAAAAATCCAACACAAAATTTAGTAACAGATGTATTAAGTGAGTTTTTAAGGGAGTCAGCTCAAAAAATGTTGCAACTAGCTATAGAGGAAGAGGTACAAAATTTTATATCATCCTACCAAGATAAGTTACTTACTAATGGGAGTAAACAAGTCGTCCGCAATGGCTACTTACCTGAGCGCAACATACAAACCGGTATAGGAGAGGTAGCAGTAAAAGTACCACGGGTAAGAGATAGAGGTAAAGAGGATATAAAATTCTCTTCTAATCTGATTCCGCAATACATGAGGCGTACGGTTACTATAGATGTTCTATTACCGCTACTTTATTTAAAGGGAATATCTACTACAGATTTTGCTGATAGCTTTGAACCTATATTGGGTAGCAAGCCAAAGAACTTATCACCTAATGTAATATCCAGGCTAAAATCTGAGTGGTATGATCAATATTTGTTATGGCAAAGACGAGATTTAACAAAGAAGAAATATGTCTACTTCTGGGTTGATGGTATTTATTTACAGGCAAGAATGGAATCGGAGAAGAACTGTATTTTGGTAATAATTGGTGTTGATGAATACGGAAAAAAGGAATTGGTCGCTATAGATGATGGTTTTAGAGAAAGCAAGGAAAGCTGGCAAGGATTATTACTCGACATAAAAAGCAGAGGTCTGATACACTCTCCTGCCTTAGCTGTTGGAGATGGAGCACTTGGTTTTTGGGGAGCTCTGACAGAAGAATATCCTACTACGGTACATCAGCGCTGTTGGGTACATAAGACTTCTAATATTTTGAATAAGTTACCAAAATCTCAGCAAGCTAAAGCCAAGCAAATGATACATAATATTTATATGGCTAGTTCTAGAGAAGAAGCTGAATCCAGTTGGAAAAAATTTATCTTGGCTTATTCTGCTAAATATCCTAAGGCTACAGAATGCTTATTGAAAAATGAAAAAGAGTTATTAGCTTTTTACGATTTTCCAGGGGAGCACTGGATACATTTGCGGACAACTAATCCTATTGAATCTACCTTTGCTACGGTTAAGCATAGAACTAGAAAATCTAGGAATTGTTTTTCGAGAAATACTATTATTGCTGCTACCTATAAATTATTCCTTGAAGCAGAAAAAAGGTGGAAACCTTTACGAGGTAAAAACCGCATTGCCCAAGTTATTAATATGGAAAAATTTATAGATGGAATTCATGTAAGTGAAATTAGTAACGATAACTTAAATGAGAAAAAATATGTTGCCTAATTTTTTTCATACACAACATTTGACAATAACTCAAATTGTGTAGCCCCCGGTTATATTGAAACCGATATGACAAAAAACGTACCAAGTGCAATATTAGAGACAATTATTAATGCTACCCCAGTTAAAAGACTTGGCCACCCTGAAGAAGTAGCAAGAGCCGTTCTGTTTCTTATTGACGAGAAATCAGGATTTATTACTGGTGAGACCTTATCTATCAATGGCGGCTATCATATGAGTTAATATTTTATTAAAGCATTAACTTTAAAAAGGATAATATAGATTCCAATTTTAATCAAAGTATAATAACTGAGTGGAAACTACTTTATTGATTAACCACTTGCCAGCCTGACCAATATTTCTTTTTCTTTATTAATTCTTTCCTCAATGTAATCAGTAAGTGTCCTTACATCGTGATCTTCGTACTTCTTGGTACTAATAACTTCTAGGACTCTTAGAGAAATCAAGCCTGGTTTTCTAAACCAAAACCCTTTTGGCCAAAAAACACCGGAATTATGAGCTATTAACACTATCGGAACATTTGCATTAATTGCTAGTTTAGCAGCGCTAGGTTTAAATTTAACATTTCTATCTATTTTAACTGTGCCACCTTCTGGGAACATTATGAGAGGCAAGCCCTGTTCTATTTTTTTTTGCCCTTCAGTTAATATCTGAAGTACTGAGCGGCTATTACTTCTATCTATAGCTACAGGATTAAGCATTCTTAAACCCCAGCCAAATACAGGCGTATCAAATAATTCCTTCTTGAGAACCCACGAATGCTTGGGAATAATCAATTGCATAAAGAGATTTTCCCAAAATGACTGATGATTAGCAAGAACTATATAAGGTTTTCCATCTTGAGGCAATTTATCTATGCCAGTGACTTGATATTTTATACCACATAAAAGCTTCGCCAGAAATATAAAAATACGTGAAAAAATTTCGGCAATTTTATACCGGACATTATAACCTAAATTCAAGAAATACACAGGAAGGCAAAAGAGAAGACCCATTATTACTGCAAACAAGCTTAGTGTAAAATAAAAAGCAAGAACTCTTAGTCGCCAAAACATGATATAATGTTAAAATTATTAGCCTGGAGAC
Source organism: Candidatus Megaera polyxenophila (assembly GCA_037101405.1). Lineage (NCBI taxonomy): Bacteria > Pseudomonadati > Pseudomonadota > Alphaproteobacteria > Rickettsiales > Rickettsiaceae > Candidatus Megaera > Candidatus Megaera polyxenophila. The sequence continues at coordinate 46,968 of AP017964.1, forward strand.
TATAGATTTTTTGTAAAAATTGCAATTCAATAGTGATGGTTAACAACAAAAACAAAGAGACACCCGTTAGAAAATTAGATTCAAGAAAGAGCGCAAAATTATATTTCATGTTTTTCCATATAATACTTACTTGGATCTTTTAAGTTAATTACCTTATAATTTTGATCAAACAGCTTGCCTTCTTTGTTTAATGAATTTAGATAATCATAAGCCTCTTGGAAACCCTTTTCCGGCATTTTAACGTTTATTTTCTGTTCTAGATTTAGATCCCATCTTCTTTGACCATAACGTACAGCAGAAACAACTTTTTTTGCTAAAGAAGGATGCTTCTCTAAATCTTCACAAAGACTACGAGCATAGACATTTGCATCCTGACCCACAACGTGTATTAAATCCCCAAATTTTTCTACATTTTTTGAGCTTATTCGATTACCTTCTTCATCAATTAAATATAATTTTTGCTTAAATTGCCAAATAGCAATTGGCGTTCGCTCAGTAATCGTTACAGACAACGTGTCCGGTAACTTTCTCTCCACTAAGGCTATTTTTATCCAAGGGTTATCCTCAATTCTTTTTCGAATATCATCTATATTTAATGAATATATCGGTATGCCATAGTCCCCACCTATTGCTTCTATAATCTCTTCTTCAGTTATATTGACTGGCCCTACAATAACCAAATGCTTAAAAACTAATCCCACTTCAGCGGTTTTATCAACAAAAAGCCTAAGTAACTTTTGTTTCGGCTTATTTAACAAATCGGTAAAGAAAAGAAGCGCGAAGGTCAATAATATTCCAATTTTTATTAGAGTGATAAAACGCAAATAATATAGACTTAACCGCCTTTTAATGCTTATTGTTGCCTTGGTATTTTTACTTTTTTTGGCCATTATTCAAATCTTGCTTCCTCGAGTATTTCCTTAACAAGATCCTTATAAGACATATTTTCTAAAGTAGCAATTTCTGGACAAATAGATAATGGTGTCATACCAGGGTGAGTGTTAACCTCTAACATATATAATGCATTTTTTTCTGAGGAGTATATCATCTCAACCCTTATCATGCCGGTAACACAATCAAGGGCAATACAAGCCTTTTCAGCCATGGCTTTCATGTTATTATATATTTCCGACGATACCGGAGCAGGAAGAAGATGTTCAGAAAAACCTTCAGTATATTTTGTTTCATAATCGTAGAAACGTTTATTCTTCAATAGTTTTATTTCAAGGATGCCTATTGCCCTACCGTTTAGCACTGCCACTTGCATTTCCCTACCTTTTATATATTCTTCTACTAGGATTTCATCGCCATATGGAAAATCATAATCACCAAAGGAAAAAATATCTTCAGGAAATATAACTTGAACTCCAACACTTGACCCTTGGGAAAGAGGTTTTATAACATAAGGACGTTTTATAGGGTCTTTGGTATAACCATCTGATTTCTTGATAAGTTTACTTTTCGGTATGTTAATTCCGGTAGATCGAAAAATTTCGCACGACTTCCTTTTATTTAAAGCAATCGCTGAAGCCAGAACTCCCGGGCCGGTATAAGGAATATGCATTATATTAAGAAGCCCTGGCAGGCAACCGTCTTCTCCGTAAGTACCGTGCAGAGCATTATAAACAACATCAGGTTTCAAGTTTAACAATACTACGGCAATATCTGCTCCCATATCTACAAAGGTTACATGATGACCAAGTTCAATAATTGACCTGACAATACCATTGGAGGACATATATGAAACTTCCCGTTCAGCGGACATCCCGCCGCCAATTACTACTACGTGCTTTTTTATTTTATTCCTTCCCGATACGAAGCCTTCTATAGGTTTACCTTGAAAATTAACAAAATCAATTAATTTCATATCCGTTAATTCACGCAGCGAATCAAGTTCAACAATAAGTGATTTTTCCTTATATACAGTTTTAAAATTTCCGTTAGACATATTATAAAGCTTTTATAGTTTCTCGTGCTACACAAGCAGCCGCACTATTTCCAGTATTTGTTTTATTTCCTAAAGCTGGAGAAATTATTAAACCATTTGGTTGCAATCTTTTAACGCGTCCTGCAGAAAATTCGCTATCAATATGAAGCCTATGAGTTTGATTCATTGCACTATGATCATAAACTACAACATTATCTATTATATCCACGGCCTCTGATACCATGGAAGTACTCTCTCCTGGAATCCAAATTTCACTTCCCTCTTTTAATACCGCCCCACCTAAAGCAGCTTTATATAAACTTGGGATACCAATTTGAAAATCGAACAACTTAACATTTTCTGTTTTAGCTCTAACAGATGTAATGAACGTCTGGGTTACATGGTCTATCTCACCTTTATGAGCTTTCTCATTAATCGTTCCATCCACATTATGCTTTCCGATACGCGGGCCATTAAGTACAATAATATATAAATTTTTCTCCTGAGCCCTTGCTAAAACCAACTCACTTAATTTTTCTGCTTCGTTTACTTGATACTGTTTCCATTCCTTTCCATCAGGCATCTGTACATCTCCTCCTAAAATCACGACAAGATATTTTTTAACTACAGGAAATGAAAAAGAGTGTTTTTTAAACTCATCAATTACTTCTTCCTTAGTTAAATTATGACATACGCCTACTGTTTCCACCAATTTTGTTCCAGAATGCTGAACTTTTTTCCGTAAATTTTCTGTTACTGCATGTTTAGGTAAAGCAATTATATCGACCCCTTCTGGGTTGGTTTTAGTAAGTAAAAGCTTCTCATAATCATTTAAAATTTGATGAGAAACATGAACTTTTAAAAGTTTACACCCGTTAAATTTCTCTATACTTCTAAGAGCATCAATTCCATAAACCCCTGATGAGATAGCAATAATTTTATCTTTATCTGAACATTTAAAGCTTTGAGAAATCTTATCAAGTTCTTGATAGTTTACCTCTTTGGTAACCCATTCAGAAGAGCTAATTGCCTTTATTTGTCCCATCACCCCGCGTATTTGATTGGCATCCCCCATATTATCCGGATTAATAATAGAAATTATTTCTCCGGCATGCGATATCTCAATAAAATTGATACTAATTATAAGTATCATTAATATAGTATAGGTTTTGGATCTTATATATTTAGCCATTTTAGGAATGTCCAATTTGAATAGTTTAGTATTTATTTCTTTACCTCCCTTACTATACTAATAATAATTTAAGGGACAAGAAAAAAATCCAGCCAAACCATACTTGGGCATTGAGGTTTTTTATAGCTTCCCTATCCTTTTAATTTCCCATTGCAATTCTATACCGCTGTTTTCCTTAACCTTTTGCCTTATTAATTCGCCTAAATTTTCCATATCAGTAGCAGTAGCGTTATTATCATTAATCATGAAGTTACAGTGCATTTCTGACATACATGCACCCCCTACTCTTGTCTTACGTAATCCAGCTTTATCTATCAGTTCCCATGCCCTAAAACCCTCTGGATTAGCAAAAGTACTGCCGCCTGTTTTTTCACTAACTGGTTGCGAAGAACTCCTAATAGCACTTATCTCATCCATTTTCTGTTTTATTTTGTTTATATCTTCCTTGTTTTTTGCCTTAAAAAAAACCCTAGTAAAAATCAAATCTTTTGGTAAGGAATTAGCTCTGTAGGAAAAACCGATCTGATCTATATCTAGTATTACTAAATTACCTTCTTTATCTAATACTTCCACAGAAGCAACTATATCTTTAAATTCACAGCCATAAGAACCGGCGTTCATCGCCACGCCTCCTCCTACTGTCCCCGGAATACCAATAAGAAACTCGAACCCGGTAATGGCATTAACTAAACAAAATTTAGCTAAACTGGAATTCAAACATCCAGCACCTGCAGCAATAAAATTATTATCAACAAATTGTATATCTGTAAAATTTCTTCCCAGTTTTATAACAACTCCCTCTATTCCTTTATCTCTGATAATTAAATTTGACCCAGCACCAATAACGGTAATGGGAAACCTGTTATTATTCTCTTTTAAAAAAGTTTTTAGATCCTCTATATCTTCCGGCTTAAAAAATATATCGGCACTCCCCCCTACTTTAAGCCAGGTTAGGTGTTTCAGATTATAATTCTGCTTAAATACCCCTCGGATACCCTGAAAATTCATAAAACTAACTATTATTAGCAAATTTATCAGGTAATTGCCAGGCCCACGAAGAAATACTACCAGCACCCATCATAACTATCAGATCGCCACTATGAGCCTCAGACCTAATGATTTCTGAAATATCCTCGTGACTGGTTATAAATTCTGGTCTTGCACCTAATTTTACCATTTCGTTTATCAAATCCCTTGAAGTTATACCATCAATCGGCATCTCTCCTGCACCATAAATATCTAATATGTATAATTTATCACTATCTGAAAAGCATGTTGTAAAATCATGAAATAAATCTTTAACTCTCGAATACCTATGAGGCTGGAAAATAGCAATAACCCTGCTTTTTCTTTTTTCTGCGATAGATTTGGCAGTAGCAAGGGTAGCTTTTATCTCTACCGGATGATGAGCATAATCATCTATAATTTCTGCTCCATTATATTCACAAACTTTGGTAAAACGCCTCTTAACGCCTGAAAAATGCTTAAATCCATTTTTAATAGCCTTAATACCAAAATCAAGTTCTACACCAATAGCAATGGCCGCAAGAGAATTAAGCACATTATGTTTACCAGGAGTAGGTATTGAAACCTGCTCTATGGTTGTAGTTCCTGCTACATTTGGTAAGTTTATCTCTACATCAAAACTAGATGAAGAAATATCTGATTTAATATTATAGGCTCTAATATTAGCATTTTGTGACTCAATACCGTAAGTAATTATCCGCCTTTCTGTAACATGATTAGATATTTCCCTTACAACAGGATGGTCGATGCACAAAACGGCAAAACCATAAAATGGTAGGTTAGTAATAAAACTCTTAAACGCAGAAACCAAATTTGTAAAATCCTTATAGAAATCCATATGCTCAGGATCGATATTGGTTATTACCGCAATAGTAGAGGGAATTTTGATAAAAGTTGCATCTGATTCATCAGCTTCGGCAATTAGATAGTCACTTTTGCCAATATAAGCATTAGTCTTTCTCCGATTAATAATACCACCGTTTATAACTGTAGGGGCAAGGCCTGATGACTCAAACATACAGGCGATCAGCGAAGTGGTAGTGGTTTTCCCGTGCGAACCAGAAACAGCAATGGAACATTTAAGCCTCATAAGCTCAGCTAGCATTTCTGCCCTTTTAATTACCGGAATCTTTTTCTCTATAGCTTCTTTTATTTCAGGGTTATTATTATTGATAGCCGAGGAAACTACTACATAAGACACATTTGTTATATTACTTGCATCATGCCCGATAAAAACTTGAACTCCCATATCTGTAAGTCTTTTAGTATTATTACTGGCAGATAAATCAGACCCCTGAACTTTATAACCAAGATTATACATAATCTCGGCAATACCGCTCATTCCTATTCCTCCAATCCCAATAAAATGGATAATTTCAAGAGTTCCATTATTTTTTTTTGTCTCTAACAATAACATTTTATTTCAATAAATTATAAATTGCCGTCATTCTACTTAGGTAGCTACTCAAAAGCAAGAACCATTAGGCAGATAATTGCCCCTTGAGTCTGCACCTTAAGTATGGCTATACAGTTTTAAGTATTATAAAAAATACTTATATTATGCTTAAAAAAATTATAGCTAACTCAATATTGTCATTAACTCATCCCACTCCCTTTTGCTAACTCCACTAGACTCTTGATCCACTTTCTCACCCTTAACCATTTTACGAACTATTTCTAACCCCGTTTTCGATATATTTGCTCCATTTTTTCGATGCTCAATGAACGCTTCATAAACGAAAGGAACCCAAGCTTTTACTATATCAAGCATTACTTCTGCATAAACTCTAATTTCATATTGAGCGTGGCTATCGGCACGTAAAGCCAGAAAATGAAGTAAATTATGTAAATTAATTTTCCAATACCACTCTGTATAATGATTGAGGGTTAAATTTATTCGTGCTAACTCCCTTGTAATACCGACGTTATCTTCATCAATTATATTCCCCTCCTCATCTTGATTCATCATAGCGACATAATTCTTGTAACATCTAAGGGAATCTTCTTTAATTGTAGAAAGAACCCTTAAAGCTATATCTTCTGGTAAAGCCTCACTGCTCCTACCTTGCTTATTCGTAGAAGATTGAGGCGTAAGATTCTCTCTATCGGGTAAATAAAATTCATTACTAAGTATTGAATATCTAGCAGAATATTCATTAACACTGGCAGTTCGATGACGAATCCACTGTCTTGCAATAAAAATGGGTAATTTAATATGAAATTTTATATCGCACATCTCAAACGGAGTAGTATGACGGTGTCTCATTAGATAATTTATTAACCCCTTATCTTGTAAGCTTTTTTTTGTGCCTCTACCATAAGAAACCCTTGCTGCCTGAACTACCGCACTATCATCGCCCATATAATCAATTACTCTTACGAATCCATGATCAAGTACTTTTATCGGTTTATACAGTATTTCCTCTAGAGCCGGTACAGTTGCTCTTTTTGTAGTATTCTTGATTTGTAACACTTCGTTTAGTTCAGCTTGATCAGACATATTTTATACCTTATAATGTTTACGCTACGTTAATTGGTTTACTAACAGCTTGTTCCACTTGTAACCAGATAATTTAATGGCTCATTTTATAGAAATTCCTTGTCAAAGTGAGATATTATCAATTAAATTAGATTCTAGTAAATGATTTTTTTAATAAATAAACATAAATGGTTTTTCTTATTATATCCCTAATAATAGGGTTACTTGCTTTTGGTGCTATGATGGCAGCAGGCGAGACTTCTATAACGGCTGCTGCTCCAGGAAAACTACATAAACTAAAATCAGATGGCAACAAAAGGGCTGTTACAGTTCTGAAAATCATAAAAATAAAAGATAGAGTAATTAGCACACTACTAATTGGTAACAGTCTGTCTAATACTTTATGCACAACAATAGCAACCAGTTTGTTCATCGATCTACTTGGAGATGATATAGGCACAATTGTTGCATCGATAGTAATGTCATTTGTAATTATTGTTTTTTCAGAAGTAGTACCAAAAGCCATAGCTGTTGCCAAGCCCGAAAAAATAGCACTTTTTACAGCTCCGGCAACCGTTATACTTCTAAAATTATTTAAACCACTAAATGTCTTACTTGCATATGTAGTAAAAATATTTTGCTTTATATTCCGGATCAATTTACAGCAGGAAGTCTCCGTTGAAGATGAAGTACGTGGTGTTATCGAACATCACATGCACGAGGGAAATGTAGTTAAAGATGATAGAGACATGCTTGGGGGTATCCTTGATATAAGGAATATGGTTACCGCTGATATTATGATTCACAGAAGTAAAGTTTTTGCTATTAATATCGATACACCTAATGAAAAGTTGCTTAAAGCAGCCCTTGCCTCAAACCACACAAGGATTCCCATCTGGGAAAAAACGCCAGATAATATTATAGGTATATTGCATATAAAAGATCTTGTCCGTAAAATACACGGCGCAAAAATTAATATAAAAGACATTAACGTACGATCATTGCTTAAAACCCCAATATTCGTACCGGATAATGCTCTAGTAGTCCAGCAGCTACAGCTTTTCAAAGAAGGACAAAGCCATTTGGCCTGCGTAGTTGACGAATATGGAGACTTGCAGGGAATTATTACTATGGAAGATGTAATAGAAGAAGTTTTTGGTCAGATATATGATGAACATGATTATACCCATAACAAGATTATAAAAAGCTCTGAAAATGAATATATTATTGACGGGTCAGTATCGATTCGAGATGTTAACCGAGAGCTAGGGTGGGATTTACCGGAAACGGAAGCTACAACAATTGCAGGTTTTGTAATCAATGAAATGAAAAGAATCCCGAATCAAGGAGAATTCATTACCATCGACAATCTAAAAATAGTCGTTAAAAAGAAAACACAAAATCGCATAAAATCTTTAAGTATTTTAGTTCACCCAGACAAGGACGAAAATAGTGATTAGTCTTACTGGCGATTGTTTGTTGGTGTTTTCTATAGCAACCTCAATCTTAGCCATTTTTACTAAGCGTTCTATTAAAGCTTATATTTTTTGGATAAGTAGCTTAGCTGTAATTACTGCTTTTCTTTTGCTAATCCTGGCTTTTATAACTTCTGATTTTTCAGTTAAAAATGTTTTTCTGAATTCAAGTACCATTAAACCATTAATATATAAAATAGCTGGTAGCTGGGCAAGTCATGAAGGATCGATGTTACTTTATGTAAGCATGCTCAGTTTTATTAGCTCCCTGTACATAAAAGTAGTCAATTACCAAGGCAACACTCGAAATGCCCAAATAACAATTTTAGCTTTTATTCAAATATTATTCTTATTTTTTATATACTATACTTCAAATCCTTTTGATAATTTTAAATTTGCCCCAGAACAAGGACTTGGGTTAAACCCTGTATTACAGGATAAAGCTCTTTCCATCCATCCCCCGTTACTATATATGGGTTACGTATCTTACGTAACTCTTTATGTAAACGCAATATTACTACTTTTAATACCAAAAGAGAGAACAACCTTGATAAAAGATAGTTTACGTCTTTCAGGGTTTGCACTTATTATGCTTACAGCTGGTATAGGTCTTGGAGCATGGTGGGCATATAGGGAACTTGGCTGGGGAGGCTATTGGTTTTTTGATCCTGTAGAAAATATATCCCTAATGCCTTGGATTGCAGGGATTAGCTTACATCACTTCTTGCTAGTTACTAATAAATCAAGAAAATTTTTTTACTGGAGCGTAATAACTTCCTTTGTAGCGTTCTTGCTTACTTTATACGGTCTTTTTTTTGTAAGAAGCGGAATAATTACTTCTGTTCACAGCTTTGCATTCTCCCGGGAGCGTGGTTTCTACCTCTTTGTGATCTGTAGCATTTTAACTTTCCTAGCCTTTGCTGCTTTTATAGTAAGAAAGAAAGAAAATCATACAGGTAGTAAAGATAATGTGGCTTCTGTATTAACGATACGTGATAAGGCTATAATGGTGGGAAATATTTTATGGATAACCGCCCTTTTATCTTTATTTATTGCCGTTATATATCCTATCTATCAATCATTTTTTTATGAAAATAACGTAGCCATTGACCCAGAATATTTTCATCAGATATTTATTCCGATTTTTATACCTTTAATGCTAATTGCTGCCATAATTCCTTACCTTAATAACCATCAAAGTTTTTCTCGAAAACTAATTCATTTACTAATTCCTTTTCTCATTACCTTAGTAATTTTCCATTATATACCTAAACCTGGTATCATTAGCACAGCCATAATATTTGCTTCTACCTTGTTAATGATTCAAATGACAAATTTATTTCTAATTGAAAGTAACTACTTCCAGAAATCTTTAACGCCGAGAAAATTGTCACTAATAATTGGCCATTTGAGCCTAGGCTTATTAGCTTTTTCTATAAGCATTAACGTTCTTTTTTCAAAAGAAATTGAATTTATCGGTAAAACTGGTGAGTCTGTTTCTGATGAATTCTTTTTAGTAAAATTGGATAATATAAGATTTAGCAATACAGAAGTCTATTATAGACAGACAGCTGAATTCTCAGTTCAAGATAACAACGGTAACGTGGTCATCTTAAAACCAGAAAATAGATTATACAAAATTGAAAATACTCTTTCACAAGAATCTGATATTTACTCATACCTGACACACGATATGCTTGCTAGTTTAAGCAAGGTGAACGGTAATACCATCCACGCTATTATATATTATAAACCTATGATTTGGTTTATCTGGTTATCACTATTCCTAATAGCTGGTAGTTTTGTTATTTATATAACTAAGGTAAAATAACTACCTATCCTTAAAATAAAAATACTTCGCTAAAAACTTAATTAATAGTAAACTTATTAATATATAAGTAATTTTTTAAGGTATGGTTATGAAAACATTAATATGCAATATACCTAGTGACCGTCTACAAAATGAATATATAAAAGATTATATTCTAAAACAATATAAAGAAAATAACAAAATACGAGTGTTATCAGAAGGAGCAGTAAGCGATGGGTCAGCCAGTGAATATGATTTGTACGACGAATTATCCAAAACTACTCTCGAATTAGAAAAAGAAGGAGTAAAAATATTTGGTATCGACGATAGGATCACTACAATAAAGAGTTCCAATAACACTGCAGAAAGTTTAATTCCTACAAGTTTAAGCGATTTTACAAAAATCATCCCCAAAGAACATGATGAATCTGTGTTCAATTATGTAGAGAAAGAAAAATTACCTTGTATAGCAATAGTTTGCGCTTTCCATGTTATTTCTTGGATTTTTCAAGGTAAACTAAGTGATAAATATGAAGTAATCCTACCAGTACATGATAAAACACTATTTGAATTATTAAGTAACCCTGGAGCAAAAAAGTTTGGTAGCGAAGAGGAAGCCGCAAAAATAATTGGAGGATTATATAAACAAGTTTTAACTTTGCCTTCTATTAAAGTTATCGATATAGACAAAAACCCCTTAAAAGAAAAAGAAGAATCAAAAGAACGATTTAGAGAATTATCATCCACTGAGCAAGAAGAAGAAACAGCAGAAGAAGGGACTAGTATAATTAAATCATCTACATGCAGCTTAAGCTCCACTTCTTGTGAAAGCGTCATTTCTTGCGCCAGTAGCAGTGTAATCAGCACACCGAAAATTTTCAGTGAATTAATTTCTAGTAAAATTACTAAAGAAGTAAGTTTTAGTGGGGAAACTATTGAATCTCACGAATTGTAAGAAAGGGTTTAAAACTTTAAAAGGGTAAGATTTGACCTTACTGGTACTATTAAATTATCTAACTTTTGCCAGTTAACTCTCAGATAAACATTCAAGGTTTTTTAATAGCTTTTAAAAATAGGAACAATTATAATTAACGTGAATATTATAATGTTCACGTTAATTATAATTGACTGCACCTAGCTCGTTGTGCTACTAATTCCTGAGAAAAACAATTTTTTTATTCCTTGAATTTACTGAGATGTAAGTCATATTTGGAATTACTAATATAATATATCTAGAAGGAGGTTTTATGAAAATATCTTATCAATTCATGAGAACAGAGAGGGTAGACGTTGATTCTGATTTTCATATATCTGGTTATGAAGATGATCCAGTTGAAAGCAAGGTATGTAATAAATTTAACGCTAGGAAAACGGCGGTTACCCTGTTTATATAATTCAGCATCATACGGTCGCAGATTTTGAGAGGACAGTTAACTTATTTACTGCAAATAAAGGGGACGATATGTGGAATTGGGGGTCTGCGCATTATGTAATTGATCAAATAGGAAATATAGAGTGTATGGTAAATCCAGCTTATAGAGCTTACCACGGGGGAGTAGGATATTTTACTACCGGAAGTAAATTTAACCCAAGCGGATCTGTACCCATAAATGATATAAATAGTTGGTCAATTGGTATTGAAAATGTCAATGATGGTTACAGCATTTTTCCAAAAGAGCAAATGTATTCTAACTTTTTACTAATGGAAGAGCTGGTAACAACATTCCCTAGTATAAATACTAAATTTCTACTAGGACACGCAGACTGGGATTCAAGTAGAAAATGCGATCCTAACCCTTACTTTGACTGGGAAATAGCAGCGCATGCTGGAGAAAAATTTGAGGAAATAGAACATAATTTTGGCGTGTACCCTACTATACAATATCAACCTGATTCTCAGAAAATAATATCTGGTTTAAAGAGTGATTCAATTGACCCTATTGAAGTCAAACATGTACAGGAAATTCTTGCGGAACTTGGTTACAATGTTTTCGCTAAGGATAGATCAAATGAAGGTATATATGACTTACAGACAAAAAATTGTGTAAAAGCATTTAAAAACCATTATATGAATAAATCTGTGGTAGCGACATTGGAAGATATAAGATTATATGAATCATATGATGATCACCATCCTTTTATGATTGAGATTACTAATAATACACTAGATACTATGGGAGAAGTAGCGGATCTGTTATCGTAAAGATAGCTTACCTCTGTCTTTTTTAGCGATTTCCCCAATATAGCTGGAAAGCTAATAATATTAGGAAATAAAAAGTGACTTTTACATAGAGTGCATTAGTAGCGATAATTTTCTAATAACGCTCTAAAATTATACTAATAATATCAGCGTTATAGGTAAAGATATTACTTATTAAAAAATATTTAAATTTTAACTCTATCAAGGAATACCATATTAGGTAAGTTTCCAAGGATAGAGGATAAAAAAGAGTACTCAATAGCAGTATTAGTATAGCAGGTACTACTTTATAAACCTTAGACTGATGTTCCATAAACTGTGTATAATTATTCTATACGGTTACGCAAATAAAGGGTTTCAATAAACAATTAGTTTTTAGTGAAATTACTTATAGAAGTAAGCTTTAGCGGAGAAATTATAGAGGTTCAGGAGTTTTAAGGAAGAGTTGCCAAACGGAAACAACCTAAATTTAGGGCTTTCCCCTCCCAATAATCATTTAAAATATGGGTGGGTGATAATGCTCTTTACTATTTTTTCTGGGGCTAAACCAAAATGATTGTATAAGACTTCTGCAGAAGCCGAAAGGCCAAACTGATCCATACCAAAGAACATTCCATCTAAACCAATAATTTTATGCCATCCTAAGCTCGATCCAGCTTCAATAGCCACTTTTAACTTTGCATCAGAAACAAGTTCCTTTAAATATCCTTGCCCTCTTTGGTTTAAATTTTCAAAACAAGGAACAGATACAACTCTTACTGATTTACCATAAGATTTTTCTAATATTTCCTTAGCCTCAAGGCCAATTGATACTTCTGAACCAGAAGCAAAAATAACTATACTGATATTTTTATTGTCTTTAGCTTCTGAAATAACATATGCACCAAGTGCGCATAAGTTATTTTGTCGCTTGGAACTTAAGCTCAGCTGTTTTAGATTTTGCCGTGAAAGCGCTAGTATTGAAGGGCCATCATAATGCAAAGCTTCGATATAACATTCAAAAGTCTCCACAAAATCCGCAGGCCGAAAGACTTTTATATTTGGCATAGCTCTAAAAGATGCAAGATGTTCTATCGGTTGATGCGTCGGGCCATCTTCCCCGACACCTATTGAATCATGAGTCATTATATATATGACTTTAGTTCTCATAATCGCCGCCAGTCTAATTGCAGGCCTCATATAATCCGAAAAAACGAAAAAAGTACCAACTATCGGTAACAACCCTGAAAGTGCTAGGCCATTCATAATCGCTGCCATAGCGTGTTCACGAACGCCGTAATGGATAAAGTTACCAGAAAAATCCTGGGCATTTATAGCTTTATTATTTACTCCAAAAACGTTGTTAGAAAGCGACAGATCGGCTGAGCCACAAATAATTTTATCATTATGCTTAACTAGTTCCTGTAGAATTTTACCAGATGACACTCTAGTTGCTTCCATCTGGTTGTTAATCCCAAAACTTTCTAAATTAAGTGATTGATAATTAACCGTACCTCCCTCCCCCAGATATTCTTTCTCTTTAGGACTTAACTTGGCAAATGCTTGCTGCCACTTATCAAAAAGTTCTTCATTTCTTTTACCTGCTTCTTGCCAAACATTAAACAAGCGATCTTCAATTTCGAATGGTGTATTATTAAAAGAAATACTATTTTTTAAATATTCAATTTCGCTACTGCCAAGAGGAGAACCGTGAGATTTTTCGCTTCCAGCTTTTAAATTAGTTCCTTTAGCTATAATAGTTTTACAGGCAATAAAATATGGCTTGTTAGATGCATTTGCCCTGTTGAGAGCTTCAGTTATTTGATCAAAATCATGACCGTTTATTGACTCAGCTTCAAATCCAAAAGCCTTAAACTTAGTTAAATGGTCTTCAGATACCGTAAGACTTGTACTGCCGTCAATAGAGATGCCGTTATCATCAAAAATCACTATCAAATTATCCAACTTTAAATGCCCTGCTAAAGATGCCGCTTCATAGGATACGCCTTCCATTAGGCAACCATCTCCGACTATAGAATATACCTTATAGTTGCAAATATTTTGTCCAAGGTGGGCTTGATATTTCTTCTGCGCTATAGCCATGCCAACAGAAGTTGCAAATCCCTGACCAAGAGGCCCGGTGGTAGTTTCAATAGCTTCATATAAGTGGCTTTCAGGATGGCCGGCAGCTTTTGAGCCAAAAGACCGAAGGGTTTTTATTTCATTTAATGAGAAATCTTTAAATCCGGCAAGATAATAAAAAGCATATAGAAGCATTGAGCCATGTCCGGCAGATAGCACTAGCCTATCACGATTAAACCACTTTGGCTGACCTGGATTAAATTTTAAAAATTTAAAAGCAAGTACAGTCATAACATCTGCCATACCAAGAGGCATACCCGGATGACCTGATTTTGCGGTCTCTATAGCATCAGCTGTTAGAATTCTTATACAGTTACTAAGTTCTTGTAAAAGTAACTTTTGATTTTTCTCTAACTTCATTATATTAATTACGTAACCTCGAATAAGCTAAATCGGGTGCAATTCTAAAATAAAATATTTAATATGACAACCATATTCTCGAAAGTTCCTCACTGGTTTAACACGATATTTCTTCAATTATGGTTATCTATCTCTTCCGTCAGCTTTTATCAAAGGGTTATTTCATCTTATAACGGTTACGGGGTAAAATATATCCTAACTCTTTCTTTTGCTTCTTCGTTATTGTGTAGTATATATATGCTACATTACATAGATAATATAAGACAGTATTTTTCCTACGGTATCATATCCCAAGCCGTTGTTAACTTAGATCATATATTATCTCAATTTCCTGAGCTAAAATATGACGGAACAAAAATCTCTCTTGAACAGTCTGAGCCAATATACATAAATAATATATATAACCGGCCCATAGTCGCCATAGATCCAGATAACAAAATACCAGCCTCAAATAAAGCTAAAATACCTATTTTACTAACAAGTAGAAAAATCTTGTTCTCCTTTGGTGATACACAAAAAAATAATGTAAATAATTTTCAGGTTGATTATAAGCAAATATTTGGCAATGAAGAACAAGTTATTACTCAAGCAACAACTAGAGCTTTACTAGAAAAATTTTTCAGCGCAGCTCCAAAAGTTGTTATTTATGGAGTATTTCCACTTATTGGATTGCTTATTTTTCTCAACACTTTCTTTGAAAAAAGCTTTATTATAGTAATAATATATTTACTTGCACATTTTATGTCCATAAAGTTTTCTATGAAAATTTGCGCCAGACTTGTAATGTTTGCTAGTGGAGCATTTGTTCTCTTACAACCTATTACTCTGCTTGTAGCCCCTACTTACGGTAATTTTATATGGATAATCCAAATTTGGGCAAATTTACTAATGATTCTTGGTATCTTAAAATTTACCAATCACAATTTTTTTAAAAATAACTAGCCCTTACCAATAACATAATATTCCACACTCTTTACCTAAAAAAAGTAATTTTATGGCACTTGTAAGTTTTGTTAATATATAATTAACTAATTATATATTAGCCTAGTAGCAATAAGCATAAATTACAAAATAATATTACTATATATGGCAGAAAAATCAGATGGTAATCCTAAAGATACAGCACTTGGGGAAAGAGAACAATTCGACAGTTTCGATAGACTTCAAAAGGTAGACCAGAAAGACCTTAATGTTGACAAATTAAAAGCCACTGATAAAGGTTCTGACAGCGAAGAATTACTCGCAACAAAAGATCGTACTCATTATACTAATATTAAAGAAGAATCAGGTATCGTTAAGTTTACAAATACCGATTTGCAACTAGATGATAATCGTAAAATAGAAGACGTAGACCTTGCATCGATTGAAAATTTTACGAAAACAGGGGCTTCTCTTAATAAAAATATGTTATCAAAATCCGGTAATCTCCTTACAGATAATGACTTTAAAAAAACAACTGGCACTCAATCCATTGAACAGAACTCAAATACTATAACCGGAGAAGCAAGAATTTCTAGTATCGCCGATAGAGAACAAGATATTAATCCCCTTCAACCATTAAAAACTAATAACACCGATATTCAAAAAGATCCTTCACCTGAGAAGGATACAGAAGGTTCTCAAGACAAACAAAATGATGATAGTGATCCTAAGCCACTGGTAAGTCAGCAACCCGGTGATAGAACTGGCGGCGATGGCGGTGGTACTGGCGGCGATGGCGGTGGTACTGGCGGCGATGGCGGTGGTACTGGCGGCGGTGGTGGAGGTACTGGCGGCGATGGTGGAGGCACTGGCGGTGGCGGTGGTGGAAACAATGGCGACGACCACGACAACGGCCATGGTAACGACGATGACGGAAACGACGATAGCAACCCAGGAAACGGCGGTGGAGGTACTGGCGGCGGCGGTGGACACAATGGCGACGACCACGACAACGGCCATGGTAACGACGATGACGGAAACGACGATAGCAACCCAGGAAACGGCGGTGGAGGTACTGGCGGCGGCGGTGGACACAATGGCGACGACCACGACAACGGCCATGGTAACGACGATGACGGAAATGACGATAGCAACCCAGGAAACGGCGGTGGAGGTACTGGCGGTGGCGGTGGTGGAAACAATGGCGACGACCACGACAACGGCCATGGTAACGACGATGACGGAAACGACGATAGCAACCCAGGAAACGGCGGTGGAGGCACTGGCGGTGGCGGTGGAAACAATGGCGACGACCACGACAACGGCCATGGTAACGACGATGACGGAAACGACGATAGCAACCCAGGAAACGGCGGTGGAGGCACTGGCGGCGGCGGCGGACACAATGGCGACGACCACGACAACGGCCATGGTAACGACGATGACGGAAACGACGATAGCAACCCAGGAAACGGCGGTGGAGGCACTGGCGGTGGCGGTGGTGGAAACAATGGCGACGACCACGACAACGGCCATGGTAACGACGATGACGGAAACGACGATAGCAACCCAGGAAACGGCGGTGGAGGCACTGGCGGTGGCGGTGGAAACAATGGCGACGACCACGACAACGGCCATGGTAACGACGATGACGGAAACGACGATAGCAACCCAGGAAACGGCGGTGGAAACAACGGCAGCGGTCATGATAACCCTCCTACCCCCCCAGTACTATTACCTAATGGTAATTATAGTCTTACTCCAGGCCAGGGGTTTTCATTAACTATTGATTCAATTGACTCAGATGCTGGTTACAATAGTAGCTTTGGTCATTATTTTGCCGATAATAATGGTAATCCTATTTCTGGAAGTATTGATTTTACAAATGTTAAAGAAAGCCTTGGTATCGGCGATTCAGTAATTATCAATTATGCTCCAGGCGATATTCCTCCTGGAGCGGTAACAGTGGGATTCTTTATTATCCCAAATGGAGATGCATTAAATCCCCTCTTGCCGGAAGGAGCAAACGTTACTTTCTCATTAAACGATCAGGGGCAATGGGCAACTAATTATAATGGCACTCCTATTAATGGTGAAGGAGCACCAGTCTATTTTTCTGACCCTAATTTAAATCCTGATGGTGGGGTCAGCCATTCTAATAACAATGCAGGACAAATTAGCTTCGAAGATTTATTTGGTGGTATTAGCGACGGCGATTATAACGATGTAATAGTAAATGTCCAACTTACTCCTTATACAGGCTCAGGACTAGATAATGGAGGAAATCACGGTGGCGGAGTCAATGGCGACGACCACGATAACGGCCATGGTAACGATGAGGACCACAACGACGATAACAACCCAGGAAACGGCAGGGGTACTGGAACGGGCGGCAGTGGCGGAGACCATAACGACGACAATGGCCATAGTAACGATGATAACCACAATGACGATAGTAACCCAGGAAACGGCAGGGGTACTGGAACGGGCGGCAGTGGCGGAGACCATAACGACGACAATGGCCATAGTAACGATGATAACCACAATGACGATAGCAACCCGGACAGCGGTGGTGGAAATAACAGCGGTAGCAATAGCCGTGCTAATGAAGAAAACGGACAGAATAATGATAAGAGCAATCTAGGTAATAATGAAAACATAAAGGATATAAACAATGATAAAGAAAATAATAACAAAGATTTTAACAGCCACGATAATCAGATTGAAAATGGCTCTGGTAAAGATGACAATAACAGCCATACTGTAAATGACCACTCTGGCCAGGCAGACACAAATATATCAGCGATGGATAGCAATAGTTGGACAGATATAGTATCGAAGGATTCTGATATTAGTAGTCAACCTATTACTTCAAATTGGGTAGAACAGGTTGATAGTAATCATGAGGCAGATATAGTAAATAACAATGACAAAGATCACCAAAACAATAATAGCGAGGATTCTCACCATGAAACCACCGATGATACCATTAATAATGATGATAAAAGTTCCTCTAACCATAATTATTAATTCAACTAGCTTTGGTAGAGGAACTTTTAAAACTCCTAGAAAATATAAAGTCAATTGCAAATATCGTAGTTTTTAACAAGGGTAACACAGAAACTTTAAACGTACTATAACGAGCTCCTCCAGGGGAGGAACTGCTCTAATTGCAGATATTGTTACTACTATTGTCCCTTTTGGTGGAGAGGCCGTCTTAGAAGTAGCAAAAAGATACCTTCTCTTGTATAAGCTTACGGCCTTTTTTGACTATTGCGATTGTATGGGCTTGGGAATAAAATTTCAGATTCTGAATATATACTGCTGATAAAATATAGAGCACGTGGAATTAGATAAAGCTAATATTAAATTGATTCGTTAGCTTCTTAACAAAAAATTAAAATTACTCCAAGATTTTTATATATGATTTACCTAGCCAAAATTTGTACAATTGGAATTAGAGGACTTATAAAAAATTAAAGACCGTCGGTTAAGGATGTCCAAACAACAAAACACAATATTTAGAATAAATTTAAGGCTAACTTAGGCTTGTTTCGCTTTAAATCTTTTATTGACTTTGTTAATAACTAGGGTTCTGCCCTTTCTTTTTACTATCCGGCAATTTTTATCCCTTGTTTTGGCAGATTTGAGAGACTTTAAAACTTTCATAATATTTATTTTTTTGATTTATGTGTATTCATCAATTTCAAGAATGGTATTATAAATATTTTTAGGCCTAAGGTCAACCATGAATAATCATTTTAATTAACTAAATGTTTTTATACTTGACCTTAATATTTAAGAAAATTATCATCCAAGGAAATTTATTTGGAGAAAAAAATGAAACCGTATAGCGATCTTGCAAAAATCATTCACCGTGAAGGTTACATATTCATTATTATTTTTGCCGTAATAACTTTTGTACTAGGTTCTTTTAGTACAACATTTGGGTGGATCGGCACTATTAGTACGCTATGGTGTGCTTATTTTTTCAGAAATCCAGAAAGAGTTACACCGGTAAACGATAATTTTATTATCAGCCCTGCCGATGGAATAGTTCAGGCTATTAAAGAAGTAACCCCACCGTCAGAACTTGGCCTTGGTGATGATGAAATGATCCGGATAAGCATATTTTTGAATGTTTTTAATGTCCATATCAATAGAGTTCCGGCAACCGGTAGGATTTTGCAGTTGCATTATCATCCAGGAAAATTCTTTAACGCTTCTTTAGAGAAAGCAAGTATTCATAATGAACGTCAATCTGTTTTAATGGAAACTGTTAACGGAGTAAAAATAGCTTTTGTTCAAATTGCCGGCTTAATTGCAAGAAGAATAGTATGCGATTTAGAAGAGTCTCAAACTGTAAAAGCTGGTCAACGATATGGGTTAATAAGATTCGGCAGTAGAACTGATATTTATTTGCCTTTAAAAACAGCTATCCTAGTATCAGAGGGGCAAACTTGTGTCGGTGGAGAAACTGTACTAGCTGACATGGATTTAAGCAAATCTTCTCAACCAAAGTTTGAAGTAAGATAATTATTATTTAAAGACAAGGAAAAAGGTTTTGTCAAAATTGAAAAAATCACCGAGGATACTAAAGCCTGTACCTGTTGTAAAATTGATTCCCAATATACTGACTTTAATCGGTCTTGTTATAGGGGTTAGCTCTATACGTTTTGCTTTAGACAGTAAATGGGAGATATCTGTTTACTGTATATTAATAGCAACAATTATAGACGGGCTTGACGGAAGAATAGCAAGAATGCTTAATGCTACAAGTCATTTTGGTGCGGAATTGGACTCTTTATGTGATTTTGCCAATTTTGGGTTGTGCCCAGCTTTTATTATATATTTATGGTCTTTCCAGCAGTATGAATACAAGGTCACATCTTGGGCTGCCATAACCTTTTTTATTGTCTGTATGGGTATAAGGTTAGCGCGTTTTAACGCTACAATCATTAAACCTGTTGAATCTAAAAAAGCAACAATGTTTTCAACAGGAGTGCCAGCACCAAGCGGAGCAATGCTTGCTTTACTCCCAATCATACTGGATTTTGAAATTACTACCTACTTTGAAGATTTTAGCATGAGAAACCACACCCTGCTAATAAATTTATATATTTTTTTCGTAGCAATTCTTCTAGCTAGCAGATTACCTACAATATCTATCAAGCAATTCAACATAAAACCTGAATATTTATCACTCTTCATGGCGATGTTTGCTATAATAATTATTGTTACTGCAATATACCCTTGGTATATGTTACCGATAGCAGCTATAGTATATCTATTATCAATAATTATTTGCATTAATATAGCACGAAGGTTATGAACCTACTCTCTAAGTATTTATCGCATCGATATTTTGTTCATATTTTAATTACTGTTGCTGTTATAACCTGTTTCTTGATTTATAGAGTATATATATGGACAAAAACCCAATATACCGATAACGCTTACCTTGAAGCTGAGATCTCTAGTGTTAGTTCGGAAGTAAGCGGTATAATTAGCGAAATATTAGTAGAAGAAAACAATAAAGTTACACATGGGCAAATTATAGCTAAAATTAAGGATGACGATTATCGAGCTAATTACGAGAAAACATTAGCAACTCTAGAAGGAGCAAAAAGAGATATAGAAATAATAGACCAAAACATAAAGCTTGCCCAAATTGAGCAGACAAAAGCGAAAGAATCTCTTGAATTTGCTGAAACTAATTTAAAGTTTACCCAAGTAGATTATAATAGGATTCAGGCACTTAGCAAAGATAATTACGCCAGTAAACAAAAACTCGATAGCACTGAAATAGCCTTGGAAAAAGCAAAAAATGAATTTTCTCAGGCAAAACTTAATATGCAATCAAGCCAAGAAAAATTAGATCTTTTAGAATTACAGCGCTTATCTTCCATAGCAAAACACACTACTACTGCGCAAGAGGTAATCCTCGCTAAAAGAAACCTGGATAACACACTAATACGTTCCCCTATCGACGGAACAGTGGGTAATAGCTCTTTAAAACTTGGAAATTATATAACCGCAGGCGTTGTTTTATTTGCAGTCATTCCAGAAAAATTATATGTAAAAGCGAACTTTAAAGAAACCCAGGTGACTAATTTTAAAACCGGAATGGAAGCAGTAATGACCTTTGACTCGGAATCTGATTATGAAGTTATTGGTTATATCAGAAATCTTTCTCCTGCAACCGGAGCAAAATTCAGTTTACTTCCTCCGTCTAATGCAACAGGCAATTTTACTAAAATTGTCCAGCGTATACCAGTATCAATTGATTTTGACATCCCTCAAGAACTAATAGGTAAATTAAGTCCTGGTATGTCTACCATAGTAAAGATAAGGACAGATAAAGAACCTGTACATTAGAATTTTATAGGAAGTAAATATGAATTGGATCACGCAGAATCTAGATAAAGGCGTCACCTTTGCTTTTTCTTTACCCTTAAACATAGCTAGCGAAGGAATCTCTAATATTCGTTTATAAAAAAATGTGTAAGTAAATTTTGCATTTTCTATAAACAACTTCCGTCCATATTAATTAATAAATGAACGGAAATATTGAAAAACTAGAATAAAAATTATAGACTGCGGAAATTAATTTATAATAGTAAACAAAAATAATGAGCTTTCAGGAAAATTTAAATAAAATTCTCTCTAAACATCAAGAGTTATCAAACAAGCTTGCAAGCGGTATAAAAGGAGAAGAATTTATCAAATGTTCAAAAGAATATTCAGACCTTGAAGAAGTAGTTCATCAGATTAACGATTATAATAAAGCTCTCAAGGATCTAGAAAGCACAAAAGAACTTCTTAAGGATAAATCTTTAGATTTTGACACAAAAGAAATGGTTGAACAGGAAATATATGAATTAAATGAAAAAATTCCTAACCTGGAAAAAGGGGTAAAAGTTGCTTTATTACCAAAAGATGAAGCCGATAGTAAAAGTGCAATAATAGAAGTAAGAGCTGGTACGGGCGGTGAAGAGGCGGCTCTTTTTGCTGCTAGTTTATTTGAAATGTATCAGCGTTATGCTCATCTTAAAGGCTGGAAATTTGAAATATTATCAATTTCCGACATTGGTGTGGGAGGATATAAAGAAGCTTCAGCTTCAATCAAAGGTCCTAATGTATTTTCTAAACTCAAGTTTGAATCAGGAGTACATAGAGTTCAAAGAGTTCCCCAAACCGAATCAAGTGGTAGAATCCATACATCGGCAGCGACAGTGGCCGTTTTACCGGAAGCAGAAGAAGTAGATATTAAAATAGAAGAAAAAGACCTAAGAATAGATACCTATAGGGCATCAGGTGCTGGAGGCCAGCACGTTAACACTACAGATTCAGCTGTTAGAATTACCCATATTCCAACAGGGGTAGTAGTTTGCCAACAAGATGAAAAATCTCAGCATAAAAATAAAGCAAAAGCTCTTAAGATCCTACGTTCAAGAATCTATGAAGAAGAACGCCAAAAAAGGGAAATAGAGCGCTCCAATTCCCGTAAAAATCAAGTGGGATCAGGTGATAGATCAGAAAGAATCAGAACTTATAATTTTCCTCAAGGACGTATTACCGATCACCGCATAAATCTGACCTTATATAGAATTGATGAAGTTCTAAAAGAAGGAAACCTTGATGAATTTACCGAAGCTCTAATTGCTGATGACGAAGCAAAACGTCTTGCTGAAGAAATTCAATAACTTCTATAAAGCCTAATACTAATCAATTAGCATAATTAGCTAATATTTCATGTATGTGCTATAGAGGGATTAGGGACTGCGATAAGATAAGTTTTTAATAAACACAAACATCATAAACAACATCAAGTTCACCACAGTACCTACAAACACACTTTTTAAATTATTAGGCGTGGCCATAAAATATTCCCACAGAAAGAAGCTACCCCCCCCGGCAAAACTAGTAAATACCATAGCAAATTTAGGTATGACAATATTATAAAGTCCAAAAACTAGGGGGACTAATATTATAGGAGCCCAAAATCCGGCAATAAAGATTACCAAATCCACCACGCTAGTAAAACAGAGCGCAATAAATATTGCCAGACTACCTACGACAATATTTGTAATTCTTGCTACTAACAGCATTTTATTCTGATCAGACAGGTTAAATATAGGTTTAAAAAAATCCTTAACCAAAGTAATCGAAGTTACATTTAAATCTGAATCCGCCGTGGACATAACCGCTGCAAGTAAACCCGCTATTACTACCCCTTGTATACCAACCGGAATTATATGATCTATAAGATACGGCAAAGCAAGACTAGGTTTTATTTCCGGATAAGTAACAAAAGCAATTAACCCATTTATGGTTATGAATACCAGAAAAATGGCATATATTACCGACTTTAAGTAAATTGCTTTAGCTGTTTGGTTGGGATCTTTATCAATCAAGGCTCTTTGGATAAAAGTTGGAAACAGATTCATAACAATAAACCCTAAAAAAGCAGAAATAGTAGTTTTGATAAGATCATCATTACCTGTAATAATTACTTTTTCAGGGGGAATTTTTTGTAGAAATTCGGAAATACCAAGCTGATATAAGCCAAAAATTGAAATAATAGGTATAGCAAGTAACATGGCAAAAAACTGCATTTGGTTGGTAAATAAAACAGACCTAAAACCTCCAACAGTCGTATATACAATGACGATACCATAACTTATAATTACCCCTTGGACATAATCTATCTGCAATATATATTCAAATATTCTTGCACTAACGCTAATCTGAGCTGCAACAAAACCGATAGATACAAGTAATGCTGCCAGCCCCCCTACTGCCCTACCGGCTTTTCCATAATAAGTAAACATTATATCGCCTATGGTTTCCGCTCCATAATGTTTTATCAACCTGGGAATAATATATATTGCAATTAATATATCTATTGGTATAGCCAAAAATAATCCATAACTATGCGCAATATTTCCAGCAAAAGCTTTTTCTGAAATTCCAAAAGTTGTCCCCCCGCCGATTGAAGAAGCAAAAATTGTAGCAACTAGAATAAGCTTTCCATGTTTATAATCTTTGTTTTTTACTAATGTAAAGCCTTTAAACCCTGCCTTGCGTGAACGGGTATATATCCCAACTATTAGTAAGGAAATTAAATACAAAGCTACAATAATTAAATCTATCACTATCTCTATTTATTAACTGAAAATTTCTGTAAATATAATACTAAAATTATTGAAGGAATAGTAGCTATTGAAGCAAACAAGTAAAATGTTTTCCAGCCGATAGTCGAGACAATATAACCCGAAATTGCTGGTAATACCGACCGTGAGAACCCCATCATTGAAGTTAAAAATGAGTATTGTGTAGCCTTAAACCTACCATGACATAAGGAAGCAATATAAGCTATATAAGCAGTCATTGTCATCCCCCCTGTTATACTTTCAAATCCAGTTATAAAAAAAAGCAAATATATATTTTCACCGTAAATCTCCTGAACAATAAATAACATATGACCAGCGCCGTGTAAAACACCGAAGAAAATCAGACTTTTGAAAATATTAAAATATTTCATTATATAGCTTGCAATCAATCCGCCAATAATAGTTGCCGTAATTCCAAAAAACTTTCCCGCCGTTGCTATTTCAAACTCATCATAACCAATATGAAGCAAAAAAGGGTTTATCATCGTATTTATAAAATTGTCCGGTAAACGATATAATATCAAGAATAATAAAATCAGAATAATATAGTTTTTAGTACCTAAAGATCCAAGAATAACAGATATTAAATGCTTGGTTTGGAAATATAAGCTACCACGCTTGAAATCTTGGCGCTCTTTTGTATGCAGAGATAATTTAGTTGAAGTTTGAGGTTCAGTAACAAGTAATAAAATTGTCACTGGAAATAAAATGATAACAAAGCTAAATAATTTGTAGACTACACTCCAATCAACATGAGCAGCAATATATATAGCCCCAGAACTAGATAATAACATCCCTATTCGGTAGCCAAAAACATAAAGACCAGAAACCTGCCCTTGTTTTGTACTATCAACTAGCTCGGCTCTAAAGGCTCCAAGAACAGTGTCCTGAGCAGAAGAAAAAAAAGAAATAATAATCGCTATTAATCCAAATAATAATAAATTATCGGCAGGCCTAATGTAGCTCAATGTAAAAACAGTAAAGCTTAAGAATAATTGCAGGACTACAATCCAAGAAGTACGATGACCGATGTTTTTCGTTAGTATAGGAATATTTTTTATATCAAAAATTGGAGCCCAAATAAAATTTACGGCATAAGGCAAGGAAATTAAGGCAAAAATTCCAATGGTTCTAATATCAACGGACTCTTTGGCTAACCAGAAATTTAGCGTATTGCCGGTAATCATTATAGTAAAACCACTCATTACGCCAATTAGCCAAATAATCAATATTTTTTTTTTAGCTACCATAGGAATTTGAGTAATTTAAGTGTAATTAAGAGGGTTACTTAAGTTTTATTGAGTTAAGCCCTCTTCCAGAAGTCATCACTTGTATATAAACACCAAATACTGCTTGACCTTAACTTTAACTTACATTTGGTTTAAGCTCATTACAAATGATGATTATACGTTTATTAATTAAAATGCCTTTTATATTAAAACTCTGTGGTTTATTATATATAGTTATGTAAAGATGTAAAGCCGGAGGGGCATTACTAAGTCAATTGCAATATATCAAACCCGATAATTCCATTTATAGCTTTAATATGCAGGAATCTGGCCGTAATCATTAACTTTTAGTGCAAAGTAATGATTATCCCCTATCATTTTTTTAATGTCATGATATTAATGTTATTTTCTTTTTGAATACTTATTTTTAATTTTCCCAGTACATTCTGACCTAAAAGGTTATCACCTTTCTGTTTTAAAACAGCCCTGACGTTTTGTAATTCAACACCTCCGATCTTGATCCAATCAATAAAAACCTCCTCTACTTCATGTGTACTCCCGTCAGCATTTACAAATGTGTAGCTTTTACCGGTTTTTCTTATTACGCCTTCGTTAGCCCTGTACATTTTGGGGCTGATAGTTGTTATAACTGCTCCCGTATCAATGATATAAGTGTACGGATACTTGTTAGTTCCTATTTTAACTTTAGCATGAAAAGCTTTATTAACCTCAGGAATCCTTATTGTAGCAGGATCAGTTTCTTCTTCAGCTTCTACAATCTGGTTAAATCTATGGTCATACACCCCTAAATAAGATTGTGCAGAAGGATACTTGCTTAAATAACCTTCTAAAAAACTTAATCCTTCATGCTTCTTTTTCTGCTTTAACAGAATTTTTAAAATACCCTCAACATTATCTACGTAACGGTCATCTATAGAAAATAACCGATAGTGCTGTTTTAGTGCCTCATCTATTTCACCTTGATGAAATAAACATGAAGCGTAATAAAAAATATACTGTTCAGGAGAATCAGATTCTTTCATAAGCTTTTTGTATATCAACAAAGCCTTCTCATAATCTTCTTGGTTAAAATATAAAAATGCTAAAAAAGCTTTATTCTGTTCGGTATCTTCTTGGGGAAAAGATATAACCTGCTGTAGAATATTAGCAGCATCTGTACGATACCCCTGTCTATATAAAATACCGAGGTAATCTTTCTTTTCCTCTAAATTAAGGCCAATAAGTGTTTCCTTAGTACTTAGGTATAATTTATATAACTTACCTTTGTTATGTAAATAGCCCGCTAAAGACAGTAGTGATATAAAACATATTATCAAGATCAAAGGCAGATTAATTTCTTTCTTTACTTGCTTAGGTCTCTCTAACCCTTCTGTTGATAACCGCAAAACTAAAACTCCTTAAATTATTGATTTATTCTTAGTTGATGAATTACGGCATATCAATACTTAGGCGGTTCGCCGTAACGATTAGTACCACGACTTCCTTTTACCAGTGATAATATTAAATATATAAGTATTACTGTGGAATAAGAGAAAATAGATGTTAGTATTGACATTGGTACTTCTTTTTTTATAGACCCATCTTTTATCATAAGATAAATTGTTATAATACAGAAAAAGCAGTTTAAGAAAAAATAAGCCCAGCCACTCACATTAAAGTCATGGAGTCTTCTAATAGTTATCGCTAAGTTTGAAATAAATAATATTAGACCGATAAATGTCTTAAAAGAAGAAAAACCTAAATATAGTGGTAAAATTAAACAAATGTTTAAACAAATATAAATAATTTGAAAAATAATAAATTCTTTCCTGTTAGCCCTACCAGAAAAAGAAAAGAAATTTTTGATAAATAATTTTTGTAAAGTGCGTAACCAACTATTATAGCGTATCAAAAACCCGAAAATTCCATTTACACCGCTACTACGTAGGCGGTTGGCCGTAACGATTAGGACCAGGAGTACCTTTAAAAAAACAGAGTGTTATTTGAATTGGAGGAAGTAAAAAATACCATATGCACCACCAACCGCTTACATCTAAATCATGTAGTCTTTTACAGATTATAGAGGAGTATTGATAAAAAATATACACTAGAAAAATATTGTAAATACTATAATTGTGAATGCTATTATTGTCAGTATAAACCAAACTGCTAAATATTAGCTTTACTATTAGCACCAAAAAAATATACATTACTAATAAAAGTGTATATTTTTTTCTGTTAATTCTTCCTTGAAAATCCGATAGAATTTTTGTACATAAAAAAATCCTTGCTTTACTCAATAAAACCCTCATCACTAACTCCCATAGCTTCTCGTTCTTTATTTATAATTTCAATTCCTGATGGGGAGGACCAAGCCTCGTCTGATGCTTCCAAATAGCAGTTTACAATACTTTCCATAGTAATATATTTTTCCAACCTTTTAGAGATTTTTGTATAGTGGACTGAAGAAGTCAGACAGTAAAATCAATAGTTTTGTTTCGCAAAAGATATAAAATTAAAAGAAACATAATTTAAATATATGACAAAAAAGCATATTAAAAATTTCAGTGCAGAATATAAAACTAAAGTAGTGTTGGAATTACTAGAATCGGAGGTAACTATATCTCAATTATCAAAGAAATATGAAATTACTCCAAAGACTATTCAAAATTGGAAGAAGCATTTTTTAAGTAATGCATCAATGGCTTTTGAGCCGGCAAAAGTAGTCAGTGAGTACAAAACAGAAATTGAGGAGTTAAAATCTCAAAATGATGAATTAGCAAAAGCTCTGGGGAAGGCTACAATAGAGAGGGACTGGGCGTTGGGAAAGCTAAACGGCTTGGATATAGCAAATAAACGAGATCTTGTCGATTCCAAGCTGAAAGAATTATCAATGGCAAGACAATGCGAATTATTGAAGATAAATAGATCTATGCTTTATTATCAGCCCCAAATAATGAGCTTATACAACAAAAAGATTATGGATAGAATAGATGAAATATATACAGATAATCCAGAGTATGGTTATCGTTTTATTTATAAATCTTTATTAGAGGAAGGATTAAATATTGGTAGAGATCGTACTCTCAAATACATGGGTATTATGGGTATAGAGGCTATTTATCCAAAGAAAAAGAAATCTATCTCTATGCAGAATAAAGATCATAAGATATATCCATATCTCCTTGAGCCTTATTGGCAAATATATAACGGTAGTCGGTCTGTATACGTACCAAGATCAAATGAAGTATGGAGCGGGGATATAACATACATTAGAACCCCGATAGGCTTTATGTATATGGCAGCAATTATAGATTGGCACAGTAAAGCTATATTGAGTTATAAACTGTCAAATTCAATGGATGCAAGCCTTGTAACGAGTATTTTAGAAGACGCTCTTAGTAAGTACCCACCTCCGCTGATATTCAATAGTGATCAAGGTAGTCAGTATACCGGCTCAGAACATATAAAAATACTCGAGAAATACGGTATACAAATCTCTATGAACGGTAAAGGCAGAAGCATCGATAACATTGTTATGGAGAGATTTTTTAAGACTCTAAAATATAATTGTATATTTATAAATGAATTTAACAATATCTCAGAACTTAGGGAGGGGATTAACATATATGTAGATAAATATAATAATAGAAGATTTCATTCTAGTATTGGTTATAAAAAACCTATGGATGTTTATCTCAATGCATTACAAAATGCAGCATGATAATAGGAAACAAAATCTACAAAAATTTGTCTTGATTTTTCAGTCCACTATAGTTGAAGAACCGTGGTATTAATATACTAAAAATTTTTTAAGTATATATGTTTTAGAGTTTTAGAAATAAGCAACTTATAGTAAATTACCTAAGTATTAGCAAATAAAAAAAAAGCGGACGAAACAGTGCCCGCTTTATAATTTATATCAAGATAGCTTAAAAATAAGCTATCTTGGATATAAGCTGTTCCCTAAGCTGCAGCAGCCGCTTCCAGAGTCGCTGCTAAGTCTTCTGAATTAAGACCCACCACAATACTATCCTCAACATCGGTTGTCACAATTTTTTCTAAAGCAATTTTTGTATTTTCTGCTTGTTCGGTTTCTGTTATACCAGCTTCTAGTATATCGTTAAATCCTTCAGCAATTTCGTTACCTAAATCTTTTAGTGTTTCCCAAACAAAACTAACTGCTTCTTCAGCAAGCTTCAAAGCAACTTTTCCAGTATGAGTTATCCCCCCTACTATAGTATGACTGATAAATTTTGTTCCGTGCCAAATAAAATTTTTAGGGAAAGATTTTATAGCCCCTGATACAAAAGCACTAGGTTGTTTCCATATTGTTTCGAATTTTGCCATATGCGTTTTATAGATTAGTTGTTACCAAAAATAGCTAATACTCGGTAGTATTAGTATATATTTAATTAAATTTAATTAATCAAGCTAATATATAGTATAATATAAATGCTGTCAATAATTAATTAATAAAAATTAATTATTCTCAACTACCTAACTTTAACCCTACGATTTGTAATAACAAAGAAAGGAATAGAATTCGAGATCAGAGAACTTTTGAAAAGAACAAAAGTAATAATTTACACACGCAGAAGTAATTACAAAAAACAACTACATTTTATTAATCTTGGGGTAGTTACCTCCATTCAGGTTTTAAAATTAGCACTTCCTGAATACCATTTATAAGAGCAATTTTTGTATCGAGTCCTAGATATTTTTCTTCATTTAATAACCCTATGCCAAGTTTATTATAGCTTGAGCAAAAAATACCAATTTTTTCTCCTCTCAAATCGGTGATTTCCGTACCAATATCATTAAAAGCAATTTTTTTATCAGAAACTAATTTAAAAAGCTTCTTCCTTGTGACACCTTGGTATTTTGCTCTAGAAATTACTTCCTGCCCTATATAGCATCCTTTAGAAAAACTAACAGCTGACAACTCTTCTGCTCCGAACTGAAAAACTACTGAATTCCCCGTAATTAAATCATCTCGGCCATCTGGAATAGTAAATTCATATTTGTCTTGCATATATAAATTATTACCAACTAACTCCAATTTATTAGCACACGAGGATTCTACTATAGATCTAAAACCCAATTTAGAAAATCGAGGATCACAATTAGAAGCAATAACCTCCTCATTAGTTTCCATTTTTTCCCTGGAATATAAAACAGAATATTCAGAAGCAAGGTTTTTTATCTCTACGTCCCGTCTTAACTTGTATATAGTAAGTTTTTGTAAAAACGATTGAGCCGAAATGGAATCTATATCGATAAATAATTGGTCAGGTGATAATTTTAATACAAAGAAATCATATAAATATCTTCCTTGCGGAGAAAGCAGATAATTATATGAATATGAATAATTATTTAAATCATTGGTGACAATATTTTGTAAAAAAACTAAAGCATCCTTTCCAGACAGGCTTAAAATAGAACGGTTTTCAAGTAATTCAGCCATAAAAATACAGAAAAGCTATTTTTTAACTATTTTATGAAAAATATCCTCAAGATCAGGCTCACTTAAGTTTAAATTCTTGATTCTCAAATCCATGGAATGAATTATTTCTAAAATTCGAGTAAAGTCGTTATTTTCGGTATGAAGGTCAAACCTGATTTTATTTTCATTTAAAAGCTTAAGTTTTGTATTTTTTAAACTAGAAACTTTCACAGGATCAATGGCATTTTCAAACTCAACATCAAGATATCGTGAACCAAGTTCTGCAAGTAATTTCTTTTTTGAATCCTGTTTTATAATTTTACCATCGTTAATAAAGGCAATATTATCGCATAATTCCTGAGCTTCAGCCAAATAGTGAGTAGTAATAATAATAGTTACCCCTTGCTCTTGATTTAACTTTTTGACATATTCCCAAAGTTGATTTCTAAGTTCAATATCTACACCGGCAGTCGGCTCATCGAGAACCAGTATTCTAGGAGAATGGACCATAGCCTTAGCGATTAAGAAACGCCTTTTCATTCCACCTGATAACCTTTGTGGCAGGCTATTTCTTTTATCATATAAACTCAAAGTTTTAAGCAGCTGGTCAGTAATTCGATTTTCTGGCCTAATCCCAAAGTAACCAGCTGTAAATTCAAGAGCTTGCCACAAAGGAAAAAAAGTATCCGTAACAATTTCTTGCGGAACAACGCCAATTAACGATCTAGCTCTCTTAGGTTGGTAATCAATATCTACTCCCATCACTCTAACTTCTCCGGAAGTTTTTATAACTGTACCGGCTAAGATATTGATTAACGTTGATTTTCCCGCTCCATTTGGCCCGAGTAAACCGAATATTGATCCAACTTCAATATTTATGTCTAAGCCATTTAAGGCTAATTTTTTTTCATTGGCAACTCTACCGGTATTATATTCTTTTATAAGATTATTTACGTAAATAGCATCACTCATCAAATTTCTCGGTAGATATGCTTTTTCATTCAGTTAATTGAACACTTGCTTGAGTAGTTTCCAAACGTTTTTCATTATTACAAGTAACGCCGTGACTTTGAAGGTCTCTTACCAGCTCGCTTAAAGAACCACTTTCATACATCTCACGTACTATATCACAACCGCCTATGAACTCTCCTTTAATATATAGCTGCGGTATAGTCGGCCAATCGGAAAATTCTTTTATTCCTTGGCGCAGTTCTTCATTAGCTAAAACGTTATGATCCTTAAATTTAACACTAACTGATTGTAAAATACTAACTACCATAGCTGAGAAACCGCATTGTGGAAAGTCAGCCGTACCTTTCATGAATAAAACCACTTCATGTTCATTTATTTCATTTCTTATAAAGTCAAAAATCTTGTTTTCTGCCATAATAAATTCCTGTAAAGCTAATTATGATTAATTTTAAATTATTATTTTATGAATTTAAATATAATAAACCAAATTTTTACCATTTTTAGCTCTTTAAGTAAAGAACCGAAAACAGAACTTGAATATGTTAATAACTTCACCCTAGCGGTAGCGGTTATTTTATCTGCCCAAGCAACTGATGTTTCTGTTAATAAGGCAACCTCCACGCTATTTAAAATTTATAAAACTCCGGAAGATTTTTTAAAACTCGGCGAGGATAATCTAAAAAAATATATAAAAACTATTGGTTTATATAATACTAAAGCAAAAAATATTATTGCGTTCTGTAAGATGTTAGTTGAGCAATACGACTCAAATCTTCCGAATAGTTTTGAAGAACTTATAAAATTACCAGGTATAGGGCAAAAAACCGCAAATGTTATATTAAATTGTGCATTCGGCCAGCCAACAATAGCCGTTGATACCCATGTCGCTCGAGTTTCACATAGAATTGGTTTAACGCAGGAAACTATACCTAAAAAAATAGAAAAGGACTTATTAAGGCAAATTCCTACTATGTGGTTAACGCATGCCCATCACTGGCTGATATTACACGGAAGATATATTTGTAAAGCCAGAAAACCTGAATGTTTTAAATGCCCTATTTGTCATCTATGTGAATATAAAAGTAAAAATTTATAAATCGCCGTAAGTACCGCTCACTTAGAACTGTCCTTAACATAAAATCAAATAAAAAACACTTTTTCCTTCCCTATAACTTAAACTGAATCACCTTTCACTCTAACAATATCTGCTCCACAAGCAGATAATTTTTTCTCAAGAGATTGATATCCTCGATCTAAATGATACACCCTTCTAACTTTAGTACTGCCTTCCGCAGCTAGTCCCGCAAGAATTAACGAAACTGATGCACGCAGGTCACTAGCCATCACTTCAGCACCGCTTAAGGCTTTAACCCCTCTTACAACCGCATGATTACCATCTACATTAATATTCGCTCCCATTCTGCATAATTCTGGTACATGCATAAACCTGTTTTCAAATATATTTTCTGTAATTATTGAGGATGAATCCGCTAGGGCCATTAAACTCATAAATTGAGCCTGTAAATCAGTAGCAAAACCCGGATAAACACCGGTAGCCATATCAACTGATTTAAGAAGTCCATTATATTTTACTCTGATAACATTGTTTAAATTAGTAACTTCTATACCTGATTGTGCGAGTTTAAGAGCTACATTTTCAACAATATCATAATCCACCCCAGAAATAGTTATATCTCCTTTAGTAATAGCACCAGCAATCATATAAGTTCCAGCCTCGATCCTATCTGGTAAAATATCATGCTTTGCCCCGTATAATTCCTGCTGTCCCGTAATTTTTAAATCATCTGTTCCAATACCGTCGATGATCGCTCCCATTTTTATCAAACAATTGCATAAATCTCTGATTTCCGGTTCTTTAGCGCAGTTTGATAAATGGGTAGTACCACTTGCCAAACAAGCAGCTAGTATAGCATTAATAGTAGCCCCAACCGATACTTTAGGAAATACAAAATTGCAGGCTTTTAAACGTTTCCTGGTATGAGCATGGATATATCCTTGCAAAATTTCTATCTCTACTCCCATAGCTTCTAAGACTGCAATATGTAAATCAACTTGCCTGGCGCCGATTGCGCAACCTCCAGGGAGGGAAACCAATGCCTCACCATATTTAGCTACAAGAGGACCTAAAACCCAAATAGAGGCTCGCATTTTCCTTACTATTTCATAAGGTGCTGTGTAATTATTGATATTAGAACATGAAATTTTTAAGCTTAAGCTATCATTACTTTCTATTTTTCTTGCAACTTTAGCCCCATGGTTTACAAGCAGTTCTTCCATGGTGTTAATATCAGATAAAATAGGTAAATTAGCTAGTTCCAGCTCGTGATCCGTTAGCAACGCAGCTGCCATAATCGGCAAGGAAGCATTTTTAGAGCCACTGATGGTAATATTTCCTTTTAGAGCATTACCTCCATTAATAAGTATACTATCCATATATATTTTTTTAACCAACCTTAATTAGTAACTGCGCTCTACAGCAAAATTTACCAACGATTTCAAATATCCTCTAGTTTCATTTTGAATATTGATCTCC
Source organism: Candidatus Megaera polyxenophila (assembly GCA_037101405.1). Classification (NCBI taxonomy): domain Bacteria; kingdom Pseudomonadati; phylum Pseudomonadota; class Alphaproteobacteria; order Rickettsiales; family Rickettsiaceae; genus Candidatus Megaera; species Candidatus Megaera polyxenophila. The sequence continues at coordinate 81,856 of AP017964.1, forward strand.
TCAAGACACTTATAGGCAGATATTTTAAACCCTTCCAAATATTCCAGAATTTCATTTTTTATATCAAAACTGATTAACAAATCAGTAACCCAGTGGAAATCTTTAGATGTACGCTCATGTGCAGTTATTAACTCCATTAATCTTTCTTTTTTATTCTTGGGAAGTTTTCTAGCTAGGAAAATCAGCGGTAAAGTAACCTTTCCTTCCGCAAAATCATCTCCTATATTCTTGCCTCTAACTTCACCTTGGGTAAAATAATCTAGCAAATCGTCTGTTATTTGAAATATTTCTCCCAGTTTCATGCCAAAATTTCTCATGGCATTACAATAATTAGGAGATTGATTTGCTATAATAGCACCAACCTCACATGCTGCTCCAAAAAGAACCGCTGTTTTTGCATTAATTACTCTCAAATACTCTTCTTCAGTTATTAACCTACGCTCTTCGAGTTTAGCAAGCTGCGATACTTCACCTTCTATGACGACTGCGCACGCTTTCGATAAAACGTCCATAGCCGGGAGTAACCTGGTGGCAACTATTAATTTAAATGATTGACTAAATAGGAAATCACCTACCAATATACTTGCTTTATTACCCCATATAACATTAGCTGTGGGTAAAAAACGACGCATCTTACTGCCATCTACTACATCATCATGCAATAAGGTAGCCATATGAATAAATTCAACAGCTGCACCAAGCTTAACTGCATTATCACTCCCGCAATCAAAAAGTTTGGTAGACAATAGCGTAAGTACAGGTCTTATTCTTTTACCACCTGAATTTGAGATATGATTACCGATCAGTTGTATTAATTCTTCTTCGACAGAGAGACAACCCAAGATTAAGTTATTCATCTCGCTTAGTTCTGATTGTAAAAATTGATGAATTTCTTTTATTAAGTCCAATTTATTATCTCACAATATTTAAAGATTTATACATGTAGCACATAGTGCAATATTCACTTAGCTAAATTTTTTGTAGCTTTCTTGTCATTTTTTTGTAAAACACCTTCATTAATATTTTTTTCACCTTGTTGCGGTAAAATCCTTTTAATATCTTTTTCAGTAATTTGAGCTAATATCTTTTTAAATACCGGTTCGTTTTCATCCAAATTCGGTAGTAATTTTTTTATTTGGATAAGTATATCACCGTGTAAATCAATTACATTAAATAGTTTCTTATATAGCAGAATTTTATATAGCTCCGGAAGTTGGACAATCTTTGAACTACCAATTTTTCCTTCTGACCAATTATCTGTACTGATACTATAATCAAAACTAAGATCATTAGAAGTGGAAGTCGGATAATCTGATATCTGTTTTAAAAATGCTTTATTAACATCAATATAAAGGTTTCTTGCTGGATCACTTAAAAATCTAAAATCTCCAAACCTAAGAATATAATTAGAATTAAAATCAACTACCACCGGATAATTCTTAATTAACAGCACCCCATCTGCTTTCCAGTTTGTTCCATTCATGTAATTAAATTGTGATCGATATGTTAACTTAAACCCAGACTCCCCTGAATAGATACTAAAATCATTTAACTTCACTAACGGGCCCTTGCTGTTATTTGTAGTTTCTAAATCTAGATTTAGAAAATAATCGCTATTTTCTAAACCTTTAAACCTGAATATATCCTTATTGCTGATTATGTAGGATACTTCTTGATCTACTAGGCGACCGGCATGAGTAGAAATAACCCTAGGTTTAATAGCTTCGTATTTTTTAAATAATTCTTCAAAAAAACTATCCTTTAATCTTATTTTACTATCTATTGATAATGCAGTACCTTTACGTTTTTCAGGAGATAAACCAGTTTTAAAAAGCAGTTTGAAAGAATTTAAATCAATTTTAGGGGCAGAAAAAGCAACTTCCACTTCAGCATTAAAATTTGAAAATAATTCTTCAGCTTTCTTAGCCTCAGTTTTAATTTTAACTTTACCGGAAGCAGAAAAATCCGAAGGTAAATTAAAAAACCCATAAAGTAAACTGACAGGTATAGGCCTAAATGAAAATTTAACCGGTTTGGTTTTAACACTATAGTTAACCGTATATTCACTTGGTATCTCATTTAGTAAATCTTGCAGCGTAAGGTAATATTTTGCCGGTACAAAAGTAAAGTTTAATTTTTCATACTCTTTATCGGAGAACAGTTCATTTTCCTGTTTATCGATTATCTGAACTTCCCCAGTAGCAACCTCAATATCCTTAATATAATTGACCAACTCTCCTGAATCAGTCATTTTAGAAATTGCGGACAGTAATTTTCTAGTAAGCGGAATATCTAACTTAATTAAATAATTTTTTATTTTTAATATAGCACCAAAGCTACTGGCTAACGGCTTATATGCAGCATCAATTTCCCCGTCATATGCAATATATGCGTGTTGATTAGTAAAACTATAGCCAATTTTTATAGGGGAATGGTAAGAAATAATCGCACCTTTACTTTCTTCTTTCCACCCATGCAAATTCAACGCCATATCAAAGGGAAATCCAGTAATACTAGCCTTATCAAAAGTAATAAAATATTCTTCGGTATTTACCAAAGCTTTAACATAAATTTTTTGCGTAGCATACCTGGCATTTATATCATTTTTTATATTACTGATTATGTAATACCAACAAGAACAATAGAAGACCAATAGAACAACTAAAAAAATTAATATATATTTTGCTATTCTCATTCCTTGTCGCCTTTTAATTTTATATATTCTTTATTTAACTTCCTAACATCCAATACCCAGAGAATTATTATTAATACAAAAATTACCATTAAATAGACAGTCACTGAGTCAAAAGTAGAAGCTGGCATTAAAATAAACATAAATGACTGCGAGAAAGCCCCAAGTGATTTACCAAACTTTAAACCTATTACCTCAACAGCTGCCTTTCCTTTAGTTCTAAGTTCCAAAGAAAGAGGTATATACGTCATTTCTTTTGTTGAATCAAATAAAGTATATTTTGTCGATTTACTTAAAATATTTTGAATAGCTCCAATTATTACAGCCAGGTATATCGGGCTATAGCTACCTATCATCCCTATATCATTTGCATAAATTACAAAAACGAAAAATATAATTCCCGTACAGGCAATAATACCAGGGGTAATTAAAGCAGCAGTAAGCCAGCTAAATTTCCTTAAAATATTACTTCCAATTAAAGCAACTACCACACACGATATCCCCATATAAATATTAAATCTACCCATAAAATTAATATAGTCGACAGTATTGGGATAAAGTTCACGTACTCTTGCCTTCCAAGGACCTTCAAGAATATTAATCGCAAGCCCATAACATAAAAGCAAAATGACAATATACCCGATATATTTAGACCTTAAAATTAGCTTCACACTATCTATTACCGATAATTTAGTCCTTGTGTCATCTTGGGTATGGGATAATAAGTTACCAAGTTTATCAGTTTTTACTAGATATTTATTGATATATCTGTGAAGCCCCATGGCTACACAACCAGAAATAATTATAGTTGTCATAATCGGTTGTAGTACCAGACTCGATTGCTTTAGTGAATACTTATCTAAAATTTCTCCATCCACACCAAAAGGTATGTTAGAAAAAGTAACGAGCACGCTTCCTGCCATTATCAGCCCTATATTGCCTACCATGCCTAAAATAGGATAAAATCTCTTCGCTAGAGTAGTATCAAAAATATTGTTAGCATACTGCCAGAAAAGCAAATTTATCACAACAGCACTCCACAATTCACAAAAGACGTACATCAGAGCATAACTCCACTTGCTCGCTATCAAAATAAACCATTTAAAATTAGGATAGGCCTCAGCCAATCCTTGAGCATATTCCAAATTTGGGTGATAAAAATCTTGATCTGGATAAAAGACATAAGTAAAGATTAAAAAGAATCCTAAGAAAAAGGAAACTATTAAATAAAATAAATATTCATAATCAAACATATTACTGAGTTTGACATAAATTAAGGTGAATATTATGGTAGAAGGAAGCACCAACCATAGTTTTAAAAAACTAATAACTTCTGCTCCAATATTTGGTACAACCAAACTATCTTTGATCGAACGTAATGCGCCAAAATTGAATAATATGCACAACATCAAAAAAGACATTGGGATAAATAATTTTAATTCAGAACGTTCTATTGGCCAAAGAATCTCTTTAAGACTAGATAAAAACTGCTTTTTTTTAAGATTCGGCATTTGTATAAATAAAACTGTTAAAAACAGTATTTATAAGCTATAAATACCTAGTAGTTCTAATCTTTCTTTATTTAAAAGTCAACAAACATTCCCGAAATCTCTCCTTTTAACATAATTTAATTTGCAAGATATTAACTAGAGCTAATATAAACCCCATAAGGAATTTTTAGGTATAACAATTTAATTGTCTGTCAGTTAGTTTTTAGCGTGATCCTCGTCAGCTCCGTAAAACTCTTCACCAATTGAAATTTCAGCTCTGTTATTTTTTTTGCGCCAGTTATTTGTATCACGCAACGAGTATATACATCCGCAATATTCTTGTTTATAAAACTCTTCCTCTTTGGCAATTTCATACATCCTTGCACTACCACCATCTTTGCGCCAATTATAAGTCCAATAAGTGATGCCTGGATAATAAGATACTGCTTTAATTCCAGATTTATTTATCTGCTCCATATCTTTCCACCTTGAAATTCCAAGCGAAGAAGTGATTACTTTAAAATTATTTTCATAAGCATAAAGGGCAGTTCTGATAAAACGCATGTCAAAACACATACTACATCTGATTCCACGTTCTGGTTCATATTCCATACCTTTGGCTCGTGCAAACCAGTTTTGCACATCATAATCCGCATCAATGAAATTGATACCTAACTTCTCTGCAAAACGTATATTTTCATTTTTTCGGATCTCATATTCCTTTTTTGGATGAATATTAGGGTTATAAAAAAAGATGGTGAGATCAATACCCGAGTTAGCCATTTTTTCTATTAATGGGCCAGAACAAGGAGCACAGCAAGAATGCATTAAGACAGCGCTATGTCCACCAGGCACCTCAAATTCTGTAGTAAATTTACTCATGAATAACGTCCTCAGATAAATTATTCTTATAAGTTTCTTTATAAAAGAACAGGATGCATAAACAGAAAATTGCTAATCCAGTTAAATAATAAGCAAGGGCAAAGTTAGTGCCGGTAGCTTTATAAAAAGCAGCACCAATCATAGGAATTGTACCACCGAAAATGGCAGCACTTAAATTATAAGAAATAGCAACAGCAGTAAACCTTACCCGAGTAGGAAATAATTCAACCAATATAGTCGGCACTGGCCCCATATAAATCCCAACTATAGTTGCAAATATTATTTGTGATAATATCGCATAGTTATAATTCATTGAGGAAAGGGCTACAAATATAGGATATATACCAAGAATTAGTAATATACTACCAGTAACAATCACTGGCTTCCTACCGATTTTATCAGAAATATACGCAGAAACTGGAAATACTAGAGTCATAGTAATAAGAATAATAGTACAAACTATAGAACCCTGTTCTTTAGTATAACCGACTTTTTGCACAATATGTTCCATAAGAACTGTGGTGGTATAAAATGGGGCCGTGACGTTTATATAGATAGCAATCGCTAATAGTAAATGACGCCAATGTTTTGTAAAAGTTTCACGTAGAGGTGTCCTTGATAAATATCCGGCTTCTTTAGCTGCTTTATATATAGGGCTTTCAGCAAGATGGGATCTTATATATAATCCCACTAATCCAATTACTAGTCCCAGTATAAAAGGTATTCTCCATCCCCAATCAAGTAAGTCTTTCTCATTTAAGAAATATCTAAAACCATTAGCAACCCCTACACCCATTAACATACCAACACACATACTAACAAATGACGCGCTACCGGCTAGTCCTCTCTTATTATCAGGGGAATGTTCAACTATATAGGCTATACAACCACTAAATTCACCTCCTAAAGAGAACCCTTGTACCAACCTAATAATTGCTAATATAATCGGCGCAGCAATGCCTATTACCTCATAAGACGGAAGCAACCCGATACCGGCAGTGGGAACTGCCATCATTAAAATGCCGATAACCAATGCACTTCTCCTACCGAATCTATCCCCAATCTGACCAAATAACACCCCTCCAAGAGGACGCACTAAAAATCCGGCTGCAAACAACGCAAAAGTAAGGATTTCAACAAATTCAGTTTTTGGAAAAAATTTTAAGCCAATTATATAGGCAAATTGTGCATATAATGCATAATCGTACCATTCAAGTGCATTCCCCACCATTCCTGAAATAACAACTTTTCTCATTTTACTACTTTTTAATTTAAAAGTTACAATTACCAAGAGCATAATAGGGTAACAGATTTTTGATGCAAATAAATTTAACACCTTATAGATAAAATTTTTTATATTCAATTTTGAATGCACTTAACTAGTAAGGCTTGTATTATTTATTTTTATTTCTTACAATGGTTTAATTAGTTGAGTAATCCCAAATTATTATCAAGATGGCAGAAGATAATACAAAAAAAACACCCCTTAAAGGAAGGCCTCGATCCGCATCAGTTTTTATCCCCCCTTCTCCTCCAGAATTAAAAGAATCAAATGAAGAAAGTATTGATGCCCCTAAATCCTGGTTTCAAAGAATCTTGGATTCAAAATTTGTTACCACAATCTTTAAACTATCAGATAAAGCTAACAAAAAATGGGAAAAATTTGAAAATACTAAACCAGGCAAAGTTTTTACAATTGGCACAGGAGTTGCAGTATCTAGAGTAACCTCTATAGTTCTAGCATCTTTAACTATAGCAGGGCTTGCAAGTCCCGCAAGTCCTGCTATTGCCACTGCTATAGGTGTAATTGGATTAACGACTGTAGCCATAGGAGTGGTAATGGATACTGTCAGGACAAGAGCTACCAGGCAACTGCAAAAAGAAAATCAATTATTAGTAAAAAATAGAACAGCAAAAAGTATACAAGATCAGATATTTAAATTAGATCCAAGCCTAAATGAAATATTGAAAGGTGAATTGTACGAACCTATAACTACCGGCAAAAAATCTGTTGAAAAAAGATACACCACTCAGAGTTCAGGAAAGGTGGAAGTGGCCAAAGACATAGGCAAAGCTTTTTTTAAACAAGGACTAAATATTGTTTCAACTGTTCTAGAGGCTATTGCTACAAAGGGGGTTAATATTGTAAAAGCCGTAGGCTCTTTCATTTTATCTCTTGCAACAGAAAGTAGGCACAACATGTCTATCAGTACTGTACAGAAACAGTTAAAAACTCAAATAGACCAAGAACGAGATAAAAGTGATACCCCGGGTTACAATAATATAAGGGAGTTAAGGCAAGCAACCAGAACTCAGCGAATACAGGCAATGGCCCTCCAAAAATTGACTACGGATAAAGATTACTGGACTATGTCGCCTGCGCAAAAAAAAACTAAATTTCAAGAATATAAGGAACAAGTTTCTCAAACAGAAAAAGCAATAGGTGTTTATAACAATATTTTTGCAAGAGGGCTAAAAAAACTTACAAGCCTTATCAAGGATGTAGGAAGAGCTCATGACCCATTCTCTGAATTTAATTACCCAGATAAGATTAGGATAGATAAACACTCAAATATTACGGCAACAATTGATAAGCGCTCAAAAAAGGAGAATTTAGCCATGTCGGTCAGCTCTATCCGAGAGAATCTGAGCCACAATACTTCCCATCCCAGCAAAACAACGTCCGAGCAAACACGCCATACAAGAAAGTCCAGTTCCCAGAAAGAAAGAGATCCATATTTATAAAATAAGTTATACTATCATCACACTCCTCATAGTTTTAACGATTCTAGTAAGACACAATTATCTAGCTAATGCTTGAAGGACATCCACAGGACATTAATTAAACTTTTCTTGCTTCTGAGGCAAGGAGGATAGGTATTCCATCAACAATGGGATAAGAAAGGCCATCTTTTTTATTTACAAGTAGGTTAGCCTCTCTATCATAGACAAGACTATTACCTGTAACAGGACAAGACAGCACTTTTAATAATCCAGTAGAGAGTTCCATAATTACGCTAATAAAATTAGCAGCTATGTTTTGCGCTTGCCCACGGTAAGGCATTACCATCAACACCAACTACCAAATCTCCTGATTCCTCATACTCAGCAGCAAAGTAAGATCTTCTGCCTAACACTAATTTTACCGGCTTAATTTTTTTACCATTATGAAAATATTCTTTCGCTTGCCCCCTGCCTTCTGGGTTATTTTTGGAAGCTATTTTTGCTTTTCCTTTACTCATTTTTATTACCTAATATCCAACATAAACTTCATATTTTAACAGCGTTATTCTAGGTTTGTTTCTAAAGACAGTCAAGAAAAAAGTTTTCCAATTCCACTACGAAGTAGGGTTTTAGGATTCATCCTTGATACCTTTTTCATTGTAGTACTAATCTGTTTAAATTGTTTAAGGAGTATATTGACTTGCTGCACTGTAGTTCCAGAACCGGTTGCTACCCTTTTTTTTCTTGAGGCATTAAGAATATCTGGATTTTTCCGTTCTTTTTTTGTCATTGAATTAACTATTGCCATCTGACTTACTAGTGCTTTTTCTCCCGAACTTAGATCTCCTATTTTATCAGATAATTTAGATATTCCAGGAAGAAAATTCATCATACTCCCAAGGCCTCCCATTTTCTTAATCATTTTAATCTGAGATATATAGTCATCTAAATCAAACTGCCCTTTCTTTAATTTAGCAGCAGTTTTTTCTGCTTCGCTACGATCAATAACGCTCGCTGCCCTTTCAACAAACGATACAACATCACCCATATCTAATATACGTGATGCTATTCTTTTAGCATCAAATTCTTCAAACTCATCTGGTTTTTCTCCAGTACTTAAGAATTTGATCGGTTTTCCAGTAATATAGCGTACACTTAAAGCTGCTCCACCCTTTGAATCACCATCAATCCTAGATAGAATAACACCAGTAATATCCAGCTTATGATTAAAGTTAGAAGCAACATTAACTGCATCTTGACCAATCATTGCATCCATGACCAAAAAAGTTTCAGTTGGCTTTACCAAGCTTTTAACCTTTATTGCTTCATTTATCATATCATCATCTATATGAAGCCTACCAGCTGTATCGTATATTACTACATCATATCCCGATAATTTTGCAGCGGTTATGGCTCGCTCAGTAATAGCAATAGGCAACTGCTCTTTTATAATCGGTAGAGAATCTACCTCTATTGATTTTGCTAGTATTTCTAGCTGATCTTGTGCTGCCGGTCTGTAAGTATCCAAGGATACAAGTAAAACTTTTTTTCCTTGATTCTTAAGCTTTAAAGCAAGCTTTGCACTCGCAGTTGTTTTACCGCTACCTTGCAAACCTACAATAAGTAAGTTTACCGGCGGAACACTTTGTAAATTTATTTTTGATTCATTCTCATCTGGCTGGAGCAACCGAATCATTTCATCGTTAATGATCTTAATAACCATCTGAGCAGGAGAAACAGATTTAACTACCTCTACCCCCTTAGCTTTTTCTGATACCTCTGAAATAAACGCTCTTACCACCGGCAAAGCAACATCTGCCTCTAGTAAGGCAATTCTGATATCCCGCATGGCTGAATCAATATGAGCCTCAGTTAGCGCTCCAGCGCCTTTAATCTTATCAAAAATTTTAGTAAGGTTTTGAGTTAATGTTTGGAACATAACCAATAATACTCTATATGCTTATATGCTCGATAGAGTATTATATTTAACGTTTAAACTCAAGAACTATGTAGGACTTATTCTCTTAAAAGCCGATTAAATTTACTAGAAAGCCAAAAATATTTATCTAAAAAATACACTTAAAGAATAATTACAAGCTATAAGCTTATGTATCATCAATTGAAGATCCTTTACGCAACAAAGAAGGATGTGATCCAACTATTTCCTTTATTTTCCCTATAATCTTAGACCCAATAACCGCAGTATTCTTGCCCTTCTTTATAAGATTTATCACTTCATCTATTTTTGTTAATCTCTTTTCAATATCAGCGGATTTTAAACCTCTATCCATACCTGTTAAATAATCTGAGCGTAAATACTCTGCTGCTTTTATAGAGTTATTCACTAAATACTCTTGTGCTTCCGGAACATCTAAAGCACCACTCTGGATATAATTAATTATCTTATTTTTAACTTCTCGTTCAAAGGTTTGTAACTCAAGATACCTTCCAGCCTGATTTTTATGCCCCGCTACCCTTTGACTGCCATGCCCAATTATTATTGCCATATCCTGCTTAATTGCCTCTAATGATTCGTCCTTTCCCAAAACAGCAAATAAAGGAGAATATTTGTCTAGAAAAACATTTGTAACCTCTTCAGCATTTTTTGATACCGAAAGAAATTTTTGTATTCCATCTTTTAATTTTACAATGCCACTAGGAACATTATTGACTGCAAGGCTAATACTTTTAGTTATAACAAAAGCGGTTTCCGGCTTCGATACGGACAAGCTTCTTGCCTTACTAATAGCTATATTTTCAGCCAAAGTTTGCAATAACTTACTTGGACTGATACCATTTATATCTGTTCTTAATATTAAACATTCAGCCACAATTCTTGATAGTAAGTCAGCACCATTAATAGTTTGATAATTTTCAAGATAATAATCAGCAAACCCTATAAGGTATCCCACCCCCCTATCTATAAACAATTCCGGATATTTTTTTATAAGCTCTGCTATCTTACACAACTCGGCTGTTTTATCAGCATTAAAAGAAACTACACCTTCTTGATAAGAAGCAAGCAACTTTAAAGCATTATCAATGTCTTTTTTGTTAAAAACTTTATGTATGAAAAACCTCAGTCTATTAATCATACACCACAATAATTAAAATTTCCCTGATCATCATTAATAACTTTATTCCTACCTAGTAATAATAATCTATTTACATACATTTAATTGATTAATCATTTTAGAATATTTATCAATAAATATTCCGTCAACACCCCCAAAATTTTCGTTTAAAGTCCAGTTTTCACTATCAAATTGAATAACTATTTTGTTATATTTTTTATATAATTCAGCATTCTGATCAATTTCTAATATTATACATTTTATATTATCAGAGCTTAGCGCATCATCCAATTTTTTCATATTTTTTAAGCTAGTGTTGGACGTTTGAAAAATATGCAATTGCGAATTTTTTATGGATTTAAAAAAATGTTCCAAACTATCACTTAGTAACGCTACAGAGGCAAGGTTTGCTAGTTTATACTTTTTTAATTTATCAAGTTCATCAATTTTAATTAATGCTTCTTTTAAATTTTCCTGAACGTTGGGTTTTATTTCAGGAAAAGCCTGGATAATAATTGCTGCGAGTTGTTTTTGAAGCTCTTTAGCATTTTTTAAATCGAGCCAAAAATGCCAATTAACTCCCCCTTCGATACTCTTAAAATCAATAGAATCAAACTCACTAATCCTCACTTTTTTGCCACGGTAATTAGAAAGTAACGGAGAGATTAAGCTATCAAAATCCTCATCAATGTAAATAATCATGTCAGAATTATCTATTGCTAATTTATCACTTGGTTTAGCATGATGATGATGTGGGCAGCCCCCTGCTTTATCCAACACTACAATATCAGCTTTATCTTTTGTCAACATGGAAACAAGACTTGCTATCGGAGTTATAGTCACTACAATATTTGGGTTAGCATATACAAAAGTCCTACCAGAAAAAATTATTATTAGAGCTATTACCAATTGTATTTTATTTTTCATCTTTTTTGCTTCAACATTTTAATTAAATTGTGCTTTGTTAACTCGAAATTACTTTTAATCCATTTTTCTTTTAAATATCTAAGCTCTCTCCCTCTTTCGGTAGAGCTAATTCCAAGAGCTGCAATATCCCCTCCATTAAGTGGAAAAAGCTGTTTTGGCTGGTTTTGCAACTGTAAAAAAACATTTTCAATTTTTTCTTTTTCTTCACATAACGCCGCTAAAAAAATAAAAAACTGCGCAAAATTATCATTCTCGATCCAGATTTTTCTTAAAAAACTTTCCTCTATATTGTCATCCTTTATAGCTAGTAATTTATCAATATGGCGAGCTTCAGCTCTAGAAAATTTTAAGTTAATTAATTGGGTATAACTAATACCATTATTACCTAGAGCAAACAATAAAGCATATTTAGTTTCATTACTCAATAATACATCTAATCTTTTTGCTATCTCTTTGCCAAGCGCAAATTTTTCAAGGCCTGAAATATGAGATATTGGAAGAACTTCCTGTAAAATAGAGCAATCATTCATTAAACCAATTATATCACAGTAATTCGGCAAGCTGAGAATCAAATTAAGTTCTGATTTTATTCTTTCTCTAGATAATTTTTTTATAAAAGACCTATATTTTATACAAGCCTCTAGGCTATTTTGATCCATCTTTTTGCCAAATTTGCCAAAAAACCTAAAAAAGCGTAATATTCTCAAATAATCTTCTTGAATGCGTAACTCTGGGTCACCTATAAACTTTACACACCCTAATGTTAAGTGTTCAATACCATTGAAATAATCATATACCTTCTCTTCAAACGGACAATAACTTAACGCATTAATTGTAAAATCCCTGCGAAGCGCATCAATGTAGAAATCTTTAGCATATTCAACTTTAGCATGTCTACCATCCGAGCTTATATCTTTTCTTAAAGTCGTTACTTCAAATAGCTCTCCATCATATAATATAGAAACAGTACCAAATTTAATACCTGTTGGAATTGCCTTATGCCCTAACGCTCTAAAAACTTTTATTAGCTCTTCTGGCAACATTGTAGTTATAATATCAACATCCTGGGATTCTATGCCTAGAATAGCATCTCGGACTACACCACCAACTAACCTAGCTTTATGGTTTTTAGAATTTATAATTTCTAAAACAGATAAATAGTTATTTGAGTTTATACTTAGCTGCCTTTTTAGCTCTACCATCTAGAAATATCTATTTAAAATTAGTTTATATTTTAGGTTAAATAATAGTATTTAGCCATTCTATTCTTATGTCCTCCTAATTCATCGATTAAACTATTGGTATAATTTAATCACCTTGATTGTAAATAATTAATTTTTTTAAACAATTTGAAGCAAAATTATCACAATAGAGATAAGAAGTTTGAGGAGCAAGTAGTAAAATTGTTGATTATTTTTAGCTTATTTTTTATATTGCTAACCTTCAACAATCTTTCAACTCAAACGCTATTTGATTGATAACAAAATTATATAGAAAAAGTAAAAATTATGGAAAAAAAATTATTGAACACCTTTAGTATACTGGCAATTTCTACTTTCATTAGTACTACTAGCTATGCTGATAATATGACAAAAAGCAAACTGGCTATTGGTGCTAATGTTGGCACAACTGGATTCAGTCTTGAAGGAAGAACACCATTTACTGAGAATCTATATGGGCGCATAGCAACTAATTACTTCTATTACAAACACTCAATGAAAAAAGGTTCGCTAGACTATAAAGGAAAGTTGAATCTATTAACAGTTCCATTACTGCTTGATTATCATCCATTTCCAGAATCTGGTTTCCGTATTTCTGCAGGTATTGCTTATAATGATAACAAAGTTACTGCTACCGCAACACCTAATAAGCCAGTAACAATATATAATACCACCTATCAACCAGCTAGCCTAGGTACGGTTAAAGCAAAATTAACTATGACCAATAAAATTGCTCCTATATTTGCTATTGGATATGATAGCTCTTTTATTAACAATAAATCTTGGAGTTTTAACGCAGAAGCGGGAATAATGTACCAAGGCAAAGAAAAAATAAAAGTTTCTGCCACTGGTTATGCAGCTCAGCAGCAAAGCACAATTGATGACTTGAATCGTGATGCTAATGCCGCTCTTAAACGCGTTAAAAAATATCTAAAATTCTTCCCAGTAATTTCTATTGGTTTTAAATATAATTTTTAAATTAGCACGTTAAACATTCCCTAAGATAGTTGGTACAGTATACCTGATTTTAATATCTAATAGTAGTCCTTATTTATGCCTAGCACAGGATAAGGACTAAACTTAAATCTTTCTAGTTATCAAGATATCTATATTTCTGATTGAATGCTATAAAGTCGGGATTTTTAAAGTGATTTTTTGTGTTATATAATAAAGTTTTACCGGTATTATTATCTATTACTGTACCTCCCGCCGCCCTTATAAGAGCATGACCTGCTGCAGTATCCCATTCCATTGTTGTACCAAATTTAGGGTACACATCCGCAGAACCCTCAGCAATCATACAAAGTTTTATAGAACTTGGTATACTAATTACTTCAGAAAAACCGTTATCCTGAATATATTTTTCAGTTTTATAGTTAAAATTTCTAGAACTAACTACGGCAATAAAGTTTTTATCTTCTCTTCTTAATATTTCCACAATATTTCCATTTTTCTCCAAACAAAACTCTTCCTTATGATTTGTAAAATATAGCTTTCTAGAAGTTGGTTGATAAATTAGGCCAATTATAGGAATTTGATGAATAATCAGAGCAATATTAACTGTAAAACTATCCATACCTTTTATATAACTTCTAGTTCCGTCAATTGGATCTACAAGCCAAATCATTTCTTCACCTAATACGTCTTTCAATGGTTGTTCTTCACATATGATAGGTATTGCTTGATCTAATTTTGTTAATTCTGAATAAATGAAATTACTAATTTCTATATCAGCATTAGTAACAGGAGAACTGTCTTTTTTACGTTTAACTATTAGCCCTTCGTCTCTTAAACTTATAGATATTTTACCAGCTTCAATAATTATATCCTTGAGGTTTGAGATAAATCTTTCATCCATTATTGCTTTACTTAATGCTTTTGTTCTTATTTCTCATCATAGCTTCAAATGTGTTGGTAAGTAAATAGGCAATAGTCATCGGTCCTACTCCTCCGGGAACAGGTGTGATATAGCTTACTTTATTTTTTACTGATTCAAACGCAACATCACCCACTAATTTATAATTAGGTTCCAATCTAATTCTATTTATCCCGACATCAATTACTATAGCTTTCTCTGAAAAATATTCCGAGGAAAAAAACTGCGGCTTACCAATTGCAGTAACAACTATATCAGCATTAGAAGTAATGCTAGCTAGATTTGTTGTTTTGGAATGGCATAAAGTAACAGTAGCATCTTCTCTGTTTAATAATGCCGCTAACGGCCTACCAACGATATTTGAACGACCAACAATCGCTACATTCTTACCCTCTAGGTTAATCTGGGTAAGTTTAATAAGCTCAAGACAGCCTCTTGCCGTACATGGTATAAACCCACCGCTATAACCGCTATTTAAAACACCCACATTAAAAGGGTGAAACCCATCTACATCCTTAGCAGGATCAATAGCATTTATTACTTTTTCCTTGGAAATCTGCTTAGGCAACGGCAGCTGGACTATTATACCTGAAATTGAATTATCCAAATTCATCCGCAAAATTTCAGCGAGTAAAGTTTTTTCGCTAATATTCTCTTCAAAGTTCTTCAATTCAGTATCTATACCTATTTTTCTTGCAGCACTAATCTTATTTCTAACGTAAATAGCACTCGCAGGATCTGAGCCGACTAGAATGATAGCCAGTTTTGCTACCAGATTATTTTCCTTTTTTTGATATTCAATATTTTTTTTTAGCTTCTCTAATATTAGATCGGCATGGTATTTTCCATCTATTAAGATAGCCTCTTTTATCATTTACCTTTTTATTCCTTTAGTAGTTGAATATTCAAAATGTAAAGCCTTACCGTCAAAAACTCTAGAATAAGCATGGTGCAAAGCAGAAGCACTTTCTGCAAAACTAGTTAGTATTAGTTTTAGTTTACCTTCGTACGTAGCTACATCACCGACCGCATATATACCTTTTATATTGGTTTCAAAATAAGGATAATTTACTTTAATATGATGGTTATTTATATTGAGGCCAAAATCTAAAATTGGCCCTAAATTCTGAGCTAGGCCAAAAAACGGTAATAAGATATCTGCCTTTAATGGTTTTTTATTACCGTCTAAGTCAGCAACAATTACCTCTTCTAGGATGCCATCTTTTCCTATTAACCCATCAAGTTGATAATTAGTAACCATTCTAATTTTACCCAGAGCCTCAAGCTCATAAATTTTTTGTACAGTTGCAGGGGCAGCTCTAAACTTGTTTCTTCTATGGACAATCGAAACATCAGCTATTTCCGATAGCGATATTGCCCAATCAAGAGCTGAATCGCCTCCTCCCGCAATAACTATATTTTTACCGGCAAAATTTTCCCTATTTGTTACTAAATAAAAAACTGATTTTCCTTCATATGTTTCTATATTTTCTAACGGTGGCCTGTTTGGACCAAAAGATCCTGCTCCAGCAGCAATGACTACAACTTTTGCTTGTATTTCGTTTTGGGCGGAAGTCTTAAGTTTAAAAAAATCACTGCAACTTTCTAATTCAACTACCTGTTGTGATAGGAAATATTGTGGTGAAAAAGGTGCTGCTTGCTGATACAATTTATCTACAAGATTTTGTGAAATAATTTCCGGATAGGCCGGAATATCATAAATTGGTTTTTCCGGATAAAGAGCAGAACATTGCCCACCAACAGCTTCTAAGGAATCAATTATTGCTGATTTCATTCCAAGCATACCAGCTTGAAAAGCACTAAATAAACCGGAAGGTCCTGCCCCTATTATTACAACATCAAACTGCATAGTCATTTATTACAGATAAATTTTTTATTTATTTTTACAAAATATAAAATTAAAATAAGAATGCAAGTAGATAGCGCAGCAGCTATTAACAAAAAAATATTTTAAATCCTTTGTGCAAAAATTTTTGAGTCTATTTATTCATTATTATAAAAAGTAGTTTTCGATACAACTTGCCTTATTATAGCTAAGTAGCTCTGCTAATTTTATACCAAATGTTTATACTATGACACCTATTTTTTATATTAAAGACGGTAATTTAAGTTTTGCCGATAAAACTGTCCTTTCTTCCTTAGACTTATATGTATATCCAGGGGATAAAATTTGTTTAGTGGGAAGAAATGGCTCAGGAAAATCCAGCCTAATGAAGGTAATTGCAGGAGAATACGAACTTGATAGCGGCGAATTATTTAAGAATCCAGTAACTGATATTGGTTATTTAAAACAAGATGTTATTACTGAAACTAATTACAGTATATACGAATTTGTTTTAGAGGGAGTAAAAAAGCCAGAAGAAAACAGATATCTTGCAGATATTATTCTGAACAAATTACAAATTAATGGAAATTTAAAATTAAAGAATTGTTCTGGCGGTCAAATTCGCAGAGCATTTTTAGCAAAAACTCTTGTAGACCAGCCTGATATTCTTTTGCTAGATGAACCAACTAACCATTTAGACATTACTGCAATTGAATGGCTGGAAGAATATGTAAAATCATATGCCGGAGCGATTGTTTGTATCAGCCATGACCGTGCTTTCCAGGAAAATACAACTAATAAAGTGTGGTGGATAGATAGAGCGGAGCTTAGAAAATCAAACAAGGGATTTAAGCATTATGATCAGTGGCGAGAGGAAATTATAGCAGAAGAGGAAGCTTCTCTTCGGAAGATGACCCGTAAATTGGAAATGGAAAAAGACTGGCTCAATACGGGAGTTACCGCAAGAAGAAAAAGAAATCAAAAAAGATTAGCAAATTTACATAGGTTACGAGACAGTTTAAGAACCCACCAGGTAAAGCTAAGAGATGCTAAGGCAAAATTACAGATTGAACTTAATCAGGAAGCCAAAAAGGCTCAATTTATTATAGAAACTGAGAATATTTCTTTTAATTACGAATCGAAAAACATTTTTCATAATTTTAGCTTTAAAGTAAAGAAAGGAGAAAAAATTGGAGTTATTGGGCCAAACGGTTCAGGGAAATCGACATTAATAAAAATCCTTACCAAAGAATTGACTCCCATAGAAGGAAAAGTTAAACATGGAACTAATCTCGAAATAACTTATTTTGATCAATATAGAACAGAGCTAAATAAAGAACATTCCATTAAACTGACCCTTTGCCCTAACGGCGGCGATCAAGTATTTTTAAAAAATCAAACCATGCACGTGGCCGCCTATTTAAAAAATTTCATGTTTGATCCACGAATTATCAATGACAAAGTGTCTACTTTATCCGGAGGAGAATCAAATAGATTACTCCTTGCCAAAGCATTGATTTCTCCAGGCAACTTTTTAATTCTAGATGAACCAACTAACGATCTAGATACAGATAGTCTAGAGATGTTACTTGAAATACTTGCCGAGTATGACGGTACTTTAATGATTGTCAGCCATGATCGGGATTTTCTAGAAAGATTAGTTACGAGAAGTCTAGTTTTTACAGGAGATACAATTGTAGACCTTTATGGAGGATATGAAGATTATTTAAAATTTTATAAAAAAGTTAATAACCCTAATTTAAAAACCGATAATAAAGAAAAAAAGAAAATCGACATCCCTGCTTTGGAAAGTTCAAAAAAAAGTACAAAATTAAGTTACAAGTACCAAAGGTTACTGGAAGTTTTACCGAAAGAAATCGATGAAATAGAAAATAATATTGCAGACTTTGAAACCAAATTAATGGACGGTGATTTATATCTCAAAAACCCTGAAATTTTTTACGAATATTCTAAAAAACTCGAAGAAAACAAGAAGCTCCTTGATAACAGAATGCGCCAGTGGCTAGAAATTGAAAATATGGAATAACGTAATAGGTTTTAGTAAAAGGATAAATAAAAATAGGCATCAAATTTATTTATTGACAGTTGTAATATAACTAGATTACGATGCCTGCACAGTTAAGATTTTTATCACTTTTTCTATATAGCAACTTAAAAGGCGCTGGTTAAGAGCAGCTAAAATTATTAAGGATAAATAAAAAACCATTTTTATATGAAAAAAGTTATTACTAGATTTGCCCCTTCCCCTACTGGGTTTTTACATATAGGAAATGCACGTACTGCTCTTATTAACTGGTTATATGCCCGCAAATATAATGGCAAATTTATCCTCCGAATCGACGATACCGATATTACAAGAAGTACTGAAGAATATAAAAATGCAATTATTAGAGACCTAAAATGGCTGGGCCTAGAATGGGACGAAAGCTTTAACCAGAATAGCAGGTTAAATAATTATCTAATTGCTAAAGAAAAGCTCTTACATAGCGGAAGGCTATACCCATGTTATGAAACTCCCGAAGAATTAGCTATAAAAAGAAAACTTCAGTTATCTCGCGGGTTACCTCCTATATATGATAGGGCATCTTTAAAGCTGACTCGGGATCAAATAGCCGCTTATGAAAAAATGGGTAGAAAACCACATTATAGATTTATGGTTCAGGATTCTGAGATAAAATGGCACGATATGGTAAAAGGAATCATAAACTATCAGGGAAGTAACCTAAGTGATCCTATTATCATCCGCGGCGATGGTACTATGACTTATATGTTGTGTTCTACTATCGACGATATTGATTATAAAATATCCCATATTATCCGTGGTGAAGATCATGTCAGTAATACGGCTATTCAAATTCAAATGTTCGAAGCTTTTGGAACAAAAGCTCCGGATTTCGGGCATTTAAGCCTGGTTAAAGCTAAAGATGATAAAATCTCAAAACGGGAAGGAGGTTTCGATATTGCAAACCTTCGGGATAATAAAGGGTTAGAAGCAATGGCTATAAATAGCTTTTTTGCATTAGTTGGCTCTTCAAACAATGTAGTACCAAACTACAACCTACAACAGTTATTAGATAAATTTGATATTTCAACTTACTCAAAAAGCCCTACAACATATTTACCTGAAGAGCTAGAAATTCTTAATCATAAATTAGTTATTCACTGTGAATATCAAGATGTTAAAGAAAGACTTCATCAACTAGATCTTGATCAGGTAGATGAAAAATTCTGGTGTGCCGTGAGGCCAAATTTACAAAAAATATCCGATATTAAGGATTGGTGGGAAATTTATACAAATCCTAAAAAAGTGGAAGTTACAGATCACAATATTTTGATTATCGCTGCGGAAACTTTACCAGAAATTATTAATCAAAATACGTGGGCTAATTGGACTAAATCAATTTCTGAAAAATCTGGAAAAAAAGGCAAGGATTTATTTATGCCCCTCAGGCTTGCTTTAACCGGTATGAATAACGGGCCAGAATTAAAAAATTTACTCCCTCTTTTAAGTAGAGAAGAGATACTTAAAAGGCTCAAAATTTAATAGAGAAGTAAGTTGTATCAAACTAATTAGATCAACCGCAAGGCTAGGTTTAGATTGGAAATTTTGCAGTAGATATCAGTTTTAGGTATAACAACGAAAGTGCTTCAAAGACAACTCTACAGTTAGCGATTTAAATCTTACCAACCATATGCTCTGGAACAACAAATTTATCAAAATCCTGGTCTGAAATAAAATTGAGCTGTGTAGCAGCTTCTTTGAGAGATAAACCTTCTTTATAAGCTTTTTTAGCAATTATTGCAGCCTTGTCATAACCAATATGAGGGTTTAGAGCAGTTACAAGCATCAAAGACTGATCCATAAGATACTTTATTCTATCACGATTTGGCTCTATATCCTCTATACAATGATCGACAAAACTGATAATTGCATCAGCCAGTAAATTTATAGAATGGAGTACATTCTGAATTATAAGAGGTTTAAAAACATTTAGCTCTAAATGACCATTAGATCCTCCAATCGTAACTGCTACGTGATTCCCCATTACCTGGGCAGCTACCATGGTCATAGCCTCACACTGAGTCGGATTTACTTTACCTGGCATAATTGAGGAACCCGGTTCATTCGCCGGTAAATTAAGCTCGCCTATACCACTTCGTGGCCCGGAAGCAAGTAGCCTGATATCATTTGCTATTTTCATCATACTCACGGCAAGGGTATTAAGTGAGCCGGAAAATTCCACTAACGCATCATTACAGGCTAAAGCTTCAAACTTATTTTTTGCCGTTTTGAATTTATAAGAAGTATATTCTGCTACTTCTTCAGCAAATTTCTCTGCAAAACTTTCGTGGCAATTAATTCCTGTTCCAACAGCCGTACCGCCTTGTGCGAGATAATGTACTCCGGCCAAAGATTGTTCTATTCTTTCTAAAGAATATTCGACTTGGGCAGCATATCCGGAAAATTCTTGTCCTAATGTAACAGGAGTTGCGTCTTGCAAATGGGTTCTACCTATTTTAACTATTTTACTCCATGCTTTTGCTTTTGCAGCAAGACTTTGATGTAATTTGGTTAAAGCTGGAAGTAGTTTTTCATAAGTAGTAATAACTGCCGCAATATGCATTGCTGTTGGAAAAGAATCATTTGATGATTGTCCCATATTGACATGATCGTTTGGATGTACCGGTGTCTTTCCACCTCTTTTACCGGTTAGTTTTTCATTAGCAATAGAGGCTAAAACCTCGTTCATATTCATATTAGTCTGGGTTCCAGAGCCGGTTTGCCAAACTACCAAAGGAAAATTATCACTGAGCTGGCCAGTAATAATTCTATCGGCAGCTTTTACTATTTCTTCTGCTATTTTAGAATCCAATTTACCAATTTTAGAATTAACTAACGCTGCGCATCTTTTTAAGATTGCAAGTGCCTTAATTATTTCTTTCGGCATTTTTTGATCTGCAATTTTGAAATTATTTAGAGATCTTTGTGTTTGTGCTCCCCAATATACTTCTTCACTAACCTCAATTTCACCAATTGAATCGGTTTCTTTTCTGTAACTAGCCATACCAATTCCTCTGCTATAAACCTTTATGGATGATAAATATCAAGCCTTAAGAAACTTACACTCTAGGCTATTCTTTTTTTTATTGGCGCTAATTTTATATCCGCTTTTCTCACATAAATTACGGATGTAAAATTCACGGCAATTTTTAATATTAATTTCCCTATCCTTTCTACCGGTTAGTATATCCCAAGTTTCATCGTTCAATTTCAAATCTTCACTATTAAAAGTTATTTTGGTGAAATTATTACTTGTGTCGTTACCGCAAAAGAAAGACAGTTTACCGCCACCTATACTAGCTTCGGAAATAATCATAACTAAACACAAAGACGCTTTCGCAAGCAAGCTTTCTAAATATAGCACTCCCGTTTCAAACTTTATATCTAGTTCTACCTTATTATTATTTGAGTAAAAATCCTGAAACAATTTGGTCAAATAAACAACACTCATTTGAGCATCACCATCTAGTGAAGCATAAACCCCACGAAAAACTTTAACCTTTTTTGTCAAATTGCCAGATTCTTCAATAGCCAATAACTTTGCTTTATTGCTAATATCTTTGTTATGTGTATCAATTAAGCTTAAACAATTAGAGACGGTACCAACAGAACTGGAAAGATCATGCAAAAATCTTGCATTTAATATCTGCAGTAAACGTAACTCGTCAGTCATACCCCTATCCCTTTTAATAAAAAAATATTAAAGATTACATCATATATGAATTGGTTTATTATATGCTTGTAAAACTGATTCCTGCAACATCTCTGAAAGAGTAGGATGTGGCAAAATTGCTTCAATAAAATCAAGTTCTATCCCCTCCATAGATTTAGCAATTACATAACTATGTATCAATTCTGTCACATCAGAGCCAACCAGATGCGCTCCTAATAATTCACCGGTTTTAGCATCAAAAATCGTTTTTATAAGACCCTCGCTATCGCCTAAAATCAAAGCCTTGCCATTTGCATAAAAAGGAAAACGACCTATTTTTAATTTATAGCCAGCAGCGAGAGCAGCTTTTTCAGTCATTCCAACACTTGCTATCTGGGGCGTAGAATAAGTACAGCCGGGAATATTTAATTTATTTAGCTCATGTGGCTTCTTACCAGCAATATGCTCTACTGCAATTATTCCCTCATGACTTGCCTTATGAGCAAGCCATGGCGCTCCTGCGACATCTCCGATTGCATAAATATTTGCCTCGGCTGTTTGGCATACACCATTAGTAGCTATATGACCACGATCAAGTTTTACCTTCGTATTTTCTAGACCTAAATCCTCGATATTAGCGGTTATCCCGACAGCCATCAATAACACTTCTGCTTCTACCAACATCTTAGTATAATTTTGCAAAAATGCAACTCTAACGGTGTTATTGCTAATTTCCTTTCCTTCTAGTTTAATAGCAGTATAAAACTTTATCCCTTTTGTTTCAAAAGATTTTTTTGCAATAGCTGATATTTCCTCATCTTCCATCGGTAAAATTTGCGAGGCTGCTTCAAGTACAGTCACCTGAACGCCAAGAGCATTATAAAAAGATGCAAATTCAATACCTATAGCTCCTGAACCAACAATAACCATAGATTTTGGGACTGATTCCGGTATTAAAGCCTCTCTATAAGTCCAGATATTCTTGCCGTCTGGTTTAAAACCATCTAGGATTCTTGCTCTAGCACCAGTTGCAATAATAATATTTTTTGCTTCTAAAGAAGTTTTTTGGCCTTTTCCTTCAATTAGAACTGATTTCGGACTACTGATTTTGGCAGTTCCTTCAAAGATTGTTACTTTATTTTTCTTTAGCAAGCCCTTAATACCTCCAACTAATTTAGCTGAGATACTACGTGAACGATTAACGATTTTCTTTATATCAAAATTTGCTTTTTCAGTAATAATACCAAATTCTTCTGCGTGTTTTATTTTCTGTAATAATTCAGCCGACTTTAATAAGGCTTTAGTAGGTATACACCCCCAATTAAGGCAAATACCACCAAGATGCTCTTTTTCAATAACTGCCGTTTTTAAACCTAGTTGAGATGCTCTAATAGCTGCAACATAACCGCCAGGACCACCACCAATAACTATCACATCAAATTTTTCCATATATTCTGGCCCTCTGTAAAAGATTTTTTATTAAACAAACATTAGAATCGGAGCTTCAATATATTTCTTAAAAGCTGCTAAAAATTCTGCCCCGACTGCACCATCAACTACTCTGTGATCACATGAAAGCGTAACATCCATAATAGTTCGTATTTCTACTTTATCGTCAATAATTACCGGACGCTTTGAGCTCATACCTACAGCCATGATACAACCCTGCGGTGGATTAACGATAGCACTAAAGCTTTTAATTCCGTACATACCTAAATTGGAAATACTAAACCCGCCGCCTTGAAATTCTTCAGGCGCAAGAGCATTTTCTCTCGCTCTTTTTGCTAGATCTTTCATTTCAGATGAAATTTTAACGATATCTTTCTGATCGGCATTCTTAATAATCGGAGTAATAAGCCCTCCTTCAATAGCTACAGCTACAGAAATATCAACATTATTATAGAGCATAATCGCACTATCAGTCCAACTAGCATTTGCTGCTGGTACTTCCTTTAAGGCTTTTCCGCAAGCTAAAATAATAAAATCATTTACTGATAATCTTTTATCTTTATCACTCTCAAAATTAGCATTGATCTGCGCCCGTACATTAAGTACCGAATCCATTACACATTCTATTGAAAGATAAAAATGAGGCACGGTAAGTTTTGATTCAAGCAATCTTTTAGCGATCACTTTGCGCATATTATTATTGGGAACCAAACAATATTCCTCTTTATCCCTCCTTATAGATCCTTTACTACTTTTAGCAGCAGATAAAACATCATTTTTAATTATGCGTCCATGTGGACCTGATCCAACAATATTAGACAAAGATATCCCTTCTATACTGGCAATTCTTTTAGCTAGGGGTGACGCAAATATTCGTTTATTCGTACTTACACCTTGAGCAGGAGCGTTAGGGACAGAAATGCTTGCTAGTTTCGCCTCGGCAGGTGCTTGGGTTTTTTCTTCAGCAATTTGTTCAACCGGTTTTGGGGAAGTACTAAATTTGGCAATAAAAGCCTCTACATCAGCGTCTCCTTCATCTCCTTCAACCAGAACAGCAATTAACGAATTAACCTGAACACCTTCCGTTCCTTCTGGAATAAGGATCTTTGCGATGATCCCCTCATCTACGGCTTCTACTTCCATAGTAGCTTTATCAGTTTCGATTTCTGCAATTACCTCACCTGCAGAAATTTTTTCTCCCTCTTTTTTGACCCATTTAGCAAGATTCCCCTCGGTCATGGTCGGCGATAGTGCTGGCATTAAAATTTTTATTGGCATATGAACCTTTTATCGAAATTATTCTGGAAATTACCTGTAACATGCTCTTTTGGCAGCTGCTATTATCTCTTCTACCGTCGGCAATGACATCTTCTCAAGATTCTCGGCATAAGGTAATGGTACGTCTTTTCCCGATACAACCTCTGGAGCAGCATCTAAATAATCAAAAGCTTCTCTTATTACTATAGAACTAATAGTTGCGCCGATTCCAGCAAAAAACCACCCTTCTTCCACAGATATTAACCGATTCGTCTTGCGAACTGATTCTAATATAGTTTCAATATCAAGCGGTTTTATCGTTCTTAAATCTATTATTTCGGCATCAATATTTTCTTCTGCTAAAATATTTGCCGCCTCGATTGCCATCCCAACTTGCAGGGAAAAAGCCAAAATTGTTACATCAGCCCCTTCTTTTACTATTCGTGCTTTGCCAATAGGAATTGGCTCAATAACATCTGGTATCTCAAAACTCCTACCATACATTATCTCATTTTCTAAAAAAATAACCGGATTATCATCTCTGATAGCGCTTATTAACAGCCCTTTTGCATCATCAGCACTATAAGGAGCTATTACCTTAAGCCCAGGTATATGGGAATATATTGCGGCAAAATTCTGGCTATGCTGGGCAGCAACACGGGCAGCTGCTCCATTTGGTCCTCTAAAAACTATTGGGCAGCCAAGTTGTCCTCCAGACATATAATTTGTTTTAGCAGCAGAATTAACTATTTGATCAAAAGCCTGCATCGCAAAATTAAAAGTCATGAACTCTACTATCGGCCTAAGCCCTCCAAAAGCCGCTCCAATAGCTAGCCCTGTAAATCCATGTTCACTAATTGGACTATCTATTACTCTCTTTGGCCCAAACTCCTGAAGCAGACCTTGCGTTATCTTATATGCTCCCTGGTACTCTGCTACCTCCTCACCCAGAATAAAAACTCTCTCGTCTCTCTGCATTTCCTCTTTCATAGCCAGCTGCAGACCTTCCCTAACTGTTATTTCTGCCATATATGCACCCTTTATTTATATATATCTGTAAACAACTCGCTTTCATCCGGTAAAGGCTCTGATGTAGCAAACTCTTCCACTTCCGCTATTTTCAACTTAACTTTTTTCTCTATAGTTTTTAGATCTTCTTCGCTTGCATATTTATTATCTACGATAATATTTCTAACATCTACTAATGGGTCACGACCCTTATACTGTTCTACCTCTTCTTTTGTTCTATATTTCGCAGGATCAGACATTGAATGCCCTCTAAATCTATATGTCTTTACTTCAACAATTATTGGCCCAGCACCAGACCTTGCATAATCAGAGGCAAAAACCGCAGCATTATAAACAGCATCGACATCCATACCATTTACTTGAATACCAGCTATACCAAATGACTCGCCTTTTTTATATAATTCACCCATGGAAGTAGATCTCTTTACTGCCGTCCCCATTGAATATTCATTATTTTCAATAACATAAACAACAGGCAATTTCCACAAGGAAGCCATATTAAAGGCCTCATAAACCTGCCCTTGATTTACAGCTCCATCACCTAGAAAAGTATAGCAAATATTTTTAGTATTATTATACTTTTCAGCAAATGCAAGACCTGTTCCTATAGGCACTTGCGCTCCGACAATACCATGACCACCATAAAATTTTCCTGGAATATCAAACATGTGCATTGAACCGCCTTTACCTTTAGAACAACCAGATGCTCTACCGGTAAGTTCCGCCATCACGAATTTCGGATCAATGCCAGACATAATAATATGCGCATGATCGCGATAGCTAGTAATCATACTATCGCCTTTTTGTTTAGCAAATTCAAACCCCATAATTACAGCTTCCTGACCAATATACAAATGACAGAAACCACCTATTAACCCCATGCCGTAAAATTGACCGCACTTTTCTTCAAAACGACGAATAAGCAGCATTTTCTCATAGCATTGTACATACTGCAAAGCGCTTAATTTTAATTTATTTGGTTTAAATTCAATCATATTATTTCATTAAAATAAATAAACCTCGAACATAATAGAGGACTAATATGTTGTCAATAGTTAGGGACATATAAACGGTTAAGAAAAAATACCAAGGGTTAAAATCTTAAGTTAAAATTAATTTTATTGATATAAGATTTACTAATTCCTTATGGATAAGGTTGAAAATTATTTTATTTGCTTTTTTGCAATAGTTTACCTATTATTGCCACCAAAAATTAAATACAAGTTAAATTATTAATTTTAAATACTTATGGTACATAAAAAACCGATACAGAAATTTATCTCATTTACTGATAATAGCCCTGAATTTGAAGCTGTAAAAGAAGATATGGAATCCGGATGGAACATAATAAGTCTAGTAAAAAACGGAGTTTATTATGTTGGTATTATGGAACAGAATAAACAAAAAGGTGCTAATGAATCAGAATCACTTTTTATTCCTCCCAGAAAAAAATTGAAAATTTCTTCTAAATAAAAACAGTACTATACGGGATAATACTTAAAATTCTTTCTTGCAGTATTCCTTTATTCCTTACACTAAAGTAAAAACCTGTGAATTTATCTTTTATACGAGACTTTGCCTTACCTATGAAACCCGGGAAGTAAGTATTGTCCTACTTAAATGATGTTCCATTTTTTAATCTGTAGCACTAAAGAAAATAATTTAATAAATTATTCATAATTTGCTTATATTTCAACTAATAAGGGATTATTATATAAGTATAGAATTAATTGATTCTTAAAATGATGGATTATTCCACACTCTGCAAATATTCACTAAGATTAACAGAAAAACTTAAATCATTAGATACTCAAAATGTGCTGGATTTTGAGTTAATTGACAAAGCTATTTACTTCGCTAGGAAATATCATGGTAACAAAAAAAGGAAGTCAGGCGAGCCTTATTACTCTCACCCGTTAGAAGTAGCTTATATGATATCCGACTACAATTTAAAAACGGATGTAATAGCAGCTAGCATATTGCATGATATTATTGAAGACAGCGAAATTACCGTAGAAATAATACAGGATGGTTTTGGGAAAAGAATAGCAGAAATGGTTGATAGACTTACTCGTGATAGACCAGATGGGACAAAATTAAGTGTAGAAGAAATAATTAATAATGCTTACCATAAAAAGGATAAGGAAGTTTTATTAATAAAGCTATTTGATAGGTTGCATAATATTCAAACTATAGAAAGCATAAAAACTGAAAAGCAGAAAAAGATAGCTGAAGAAACCTTAAAATATGTGGCTATCATATCTACTGAATTTGATGATATCAGTTTAGAAGAGTATATTTATATGAGTTCATATAAAATTATAGCTACTAAACAGGATTATGATTTTTATTATAAGAAGTATCATCGGTTTTTAGTTTTTGATGATTATCGTCTCCCTTCTCCAACTTTTGAAAATAATTAAGAGCAATGGCGTAACCAATAAGTATTGGAAATAATATAATACAGATTCCAGGATAACCATAGTCTCTGACTAAGTATATCATGCCAAATGTAGTAATAACAGACATTACTGTACGTGACATTGCATAAACCATACTGCTACATTTAAAACGATGTAATGTAGGGAAATGTTTAAAGAAAACAGACATAGCTGGAAAGCTAGTAACTTTAAATGCAGCAATACACATTTGAAAAACCATGATTTGTATAGGAGAATCCATTGCATCTAATAATAAAAACCCTACTCCTAATACAAATGATGCAACTAGCCTTATGTTTAATATTTTAAACGGATGTACAGTACGTACTATATAAACAATAACAAAAGTAGCAATGCATCCTACTATTGAAACATAGAGGTTATTGGTGATAACTTGGTGAGGTGTAAGTTCAAACTTATCCTTTAGCACCTGCCCAAGATATACGTATAATATATAAAACCAAACAGGATATGCACATTCTATCGCAAAGTAAGCTAGAACAGTTTTTATATTAATATCCTTATAGTGGTTGTTTCCTTTAGTTAAAATTAATCTTTTTCTCGCATCTGCAAATTCTGGGGTTTCTCTAAGCGCTTTTCTTGCATATGACCCAATAAGAGCTATACCTGCACCGATTAAAAAAGCAAATCGCCAATTAAAAGAAGTAATCGATGAAGTGGCTAAACTTGCAACTCCTAAAGCCGCCATCGAACCTACAGCACTAAAGTTTGATGCAAAAGAAACGGCTGCATATTGTATAGGACGTTTAACTATTTCAGAGAGATATACTTGTGCTCCAATAATTTCCCCCATACTAGACATACCTTGGATAATTCTACAAATTATAATAGTATAAGAGGCTGTTATACCTATTTCAGCATAGGTTGGGAGCACTGACATAACTACACAAGAACCAGACATCATCAGTGTTGTAATTATAACTGTATGTTTACGTCCTATGTTATCACCAATATAGCCAAATATTAAAGCCCCAATGGGCCTTAGCAAGTATGTAGAACAAAATGCAAATGCAGCAAGTAAAGAAGCGGTAAAAGGGTCAGTTTTAGGAAAAAACAAGTCATTAAGCAATACCGCCATATGAACAAATAACATGAGTTATCTAAGTAGAGATAGTCACCCATCTCTACTCGACTTCAAAACCGTACGTGACAGTTTCCCGTCATACGGCTCCTCGACTGATTTGGTGTTTGTCATACATACCTTTGCTATGTATAATATCGTGGCAATGTCCATGTAATAACACTAAATTCTCATATTTATTGTTACCATGATTTCCATCGTTATGATGAATTTCTATAACATTATCAGAATTAAGGAATAATTTACATTTTCCACATCTACCTTGTTGCATTTTCATTAATTTCGCTAGCTTTGGTTTTATTCCTGGCATTTTTCCAAGACGTGTTGTCCAATATTCCCAATCGCTATTATATGGTGATTTAGTTCCTATGACCTTGATGTGACGTTTAATTTTATGTTCCGAATGAAGGATCATAAACTTGCCATCATGTGTCATAAATCTCCATTTATAGTTGCCATGTTGTCTAAAATATTTGAATTGTACAAAAGTCCTAGACTTATCAGGATGTCTCCTTATTGACCATTGCCACAATTTCTTATGAAGCTTGTGATCCATCTTCCTAAAAATACTACTTGATACCCCTGGTGTGTAGTAATTACTCCATCCTTTTATTATTGGATTGAGTCTTTCTATTACTTTTTCCTGAGGCATTGCTATCATATTCCTTAAGGTTTTTTTGATAGTTAACAAATGCTCTTTTTGTCCTTGTTTACTTGGTCTAGTATAAGACTTATAGCCTCTTCTTTTATTTTTATCTGGAAATTGCCTTATTGTGTATCCTAAAAAGTCAAATCCTGGTTTTTGACCATTATCGCTATTTAAACTATGCACAATATTTGTCTTCGATTCTTTTAGTTTTAGCCCGATGTTTGCTAACCATTTTTCTATGGTTGCTTTTGCCTTCATAATAATTTCCTTATTTTCGTGAATAACAACAAGGAGAGTAGACCAGAGGAACTTCCCCGCTAGTCTCTCGCAGAACGGTGCGTAAACCTCTCAGCTTACACCGCTCCCATTATCCAATCGGCGATCCAAGACCTATCCTCCAATGAACAAATAGTTTTGGTTCTCGCTTTCTAACGCAACCTAACCATTTCCTCGCTCGTCGTTTATGACCTTGATATCTTTTGTATTTCCTCATTACCCATCGAGTTAGATATTGCTCTATATTTCTCAGGTATGGATACATGGCTGATTTATAATATCTTCCATAATAATTTATCCAACCCTGTACTATAGAGTTAAACATTCTCGCTAAGTCTCCTATGTTCTTATCGCTTCGCAAATGTAGCTTCCAGCTCCGTATCTCTTTCTTGATACGACTTGCAGCTTTCTGACTGATTGCGGGTGTAAAGTTTACAAACATCTTCCCTTTCTTATTCTTTGATAGTCTGGGGCGAAATGTATAACCTAGAAAGTCAAAGTTTTCATACTCATGTGAGTCTTTTCGATCGACATCTTTGCAATACACTATTTTCGTTTTATCTGAATGCAATTCAAGACCACATTCTCTTAATCTGGCTCTAATTGCCTCCAGTACTTTTTCCGCTAACTTTTTGGAACTGCAATGCACCAGCGCATCATCCACGTAACGTTCGAACTTTATTTCTGGAAATTGTCTCTTCATCCATTCGTCAAATGCATAATGCATGAATATATTAGACATCAAAGGACTAGCTACTCCGCCTTGCGAAATTCCAGCATTTCTTTCAATCAATGTCCCATCTTCTTTTTGAATCGGGGCTTTTAACCACCTTTCAACATAAAGATGAATCCACTTCTCTTCAGTATGGAATCTTATTGCTTTCATTACGAGTTGGTGATCTACAGTATCGAAAAAACTTTTGATATCCAAATCAATACACCAATCATTTCTCCAGCATCTCTCTCTTGCTACTCCAACTGCATCTAGAGCCGATTTCCCAGTTCTATACCCGTAGGAATCTTCATGAAATATCGGTTCTACTATAGGCTCTAAATGGCTTTTAACCACAGCTTGCGCCACTCGATCTGATACAGTTGGAATTGATAACAAGCGATGACTTTTGCTACCATCTCTTTTAGGTATTTCCACACCTCTTACAGCTGGTGGAAAATAGCTACCAGATGACATTCGATTCCATAACTTGTAAAGATTGTCTTTTAGATTTGATTCAAAATCTGCTATAGATTCTAAATCTACTCCATAAGTTCCTTTATTGTCTTTGACTTTTTCCCAAGCTGCCATTACGCTTTTCTTAGAAATACAAAATGATTTTGTCTTACTCAATTTAACTCCTCCCACCTTTTGGTAGTTGATTAACAAATAAGACGGATAATTCAACCCCTTCGCTCCAGTGTCTTTCAACACCTTCATAACTACTACGAGTTAATCCGCCCCTATATACTACATTGGTACTCTGATCCTTATGGTGCTTCCACTTGGATTTCTCCCTTAGCATTAGTACACAGGTTCCCACGTTCCATATAAAAGCCTGATTCAAGTTCATGCCACCTCTATGCCGGAGATCACTTAGCCAGTAAACAGGTTTCCGCTAAATTTATCCCGAAGCAACGACTTCTCCTCGGTTTTGATCTCATCTATACGCTTTCGACACTTCAGCAGTGGTTCAATCGCTTCATCTCCCTGAATCTTACCTGATATCTTGTTAGACACCTTTTCTCTAACGCTCACCACCATAGCTTTTGACTACAGCAGCTTAGAGTGGTTTGAAATCTTTTCCTGTAAAACGATTTCGGAGGGCCGACCTCCATCTTTTATATAGTTACACACAAATTCAAATTATTATTTTGGCTTCATAAAATTCTCCTTTGTGCTCGTGGCACACAATCATCCGCATAACGAATTATGCTAATTGCTGTTTGAGCCTTGATGTTACTGCTTCTTCCAGTCTTCTTTTTAAAATCTTCAAGAAGATCTTTGATATGGTTATACTTTTCCGGACAGTTAATATAAGACAATATTAACAGAAAGGAAGTACAGAATGACGAAACCGAAACCAAAGATTTATCCGGCTGAATTTAAGGAATCAGCAGTGAAGCTAGCAATTGAATCCAATAAGCCCATGGCTCAAACAGCTAAAGAATTAGGGATTACAAGAACTACTCTGTATACTTGGGTAGATAAATATTCTACCCCCAAGAAATCAATGATGCGAACAGATGAACATCTATATGATGAATTAAAGAGGCTAAAGAAGGATCTAGCTAGGGTAACCCAAGAGCGTGACCTATTAAAAAAGGCTGCCGCGTACTTTGCGAAAGAGTCCCAATAAGGTACGCATGGATAAAAGAGCATCAAGGTGATTTTTCAATTGCGACTATGTGTAAATTTATGAAAGTATCACGTAGTGGTTATTATGAGTGGTTAACTAACCCTAGGTGCAATAGGGACAAACAAGATAAGGAGTTAACAAGTATAATTAAGGTTATCTTTGAGGAAGGTAGAGGTAATTATGGTGCTAGGTCAATAAAAAAAGCACTATCGAGGCAAGGTACAATTGTTAGCAGGAAGAGGGTTACAAGGTTAATGAATGAAGCTGGTTTAGTATGCAAAACTAAGCATAAATTTAAAGCAACCACTGATTCTAACCATAACAAGCAGGTTGCTGCTAATTTATTGGATAGGAAGTTTCAGGTTTCAGCTGCTAATTGTTGTTGGGTTGGGGATATCACGTATGTTCCAACCGAAGAAGGTTGGTTATACTTAGCGACTGTTATTGATCTATTTTCCAGGAAAGTTATAGGGTGGTCAATGAATAGCAATATGAGAGCTGATTTAGTAAATAATGCTTTGCTAATGGCAATATGGCAACGTAAACCGCCTAAGGGACTTATTTGGCACACTGATAGAGGCAGCCAATATTGTTCTGATAGCCATTCAAAGCTTGCAAAACAACATGGTATTACACAGAGTATGAGCCGTAAAGGAAACTGCTGGGATAATGCTGTTGCTGAGAGCTTTTTTGGTACAATAAAAGCAGAACTAATTTATCAACATAAATTGAGAACCAGGGAGGAAGCAAAAGATGCTATATTTGAATATATAGAAGTATTTTATAACCGCATAAGGATGCATTCAACTAACGACTATCTATCACCAGTGAAATACGAAGAAATGCAAAAATGTGCCTAAACAAACTGTCCGGAAAAGTGTTGACAGGTCACTTTAGCTAGAGAATCCTTTGTATCTTTTTCTAATCCGTGAAGTGCAACATTTGCAAGTAGAGGAGATATTACCCCGCCTTGCGGTGTTCCGTTCTTGGTAGTATAAAATACTTCTCCATCAATTACTCCGGCTTTTAACCACCCTTTAATAATTCGTCTTTTCATCGGGGTAGTTGCAAGCTTATTTAGCAATACTTGGTGATTTATATTGTCAAAACACCCAGATATGTCTGCATCTAGTACATAACCTGTTTTTTTTTTTAATTGTATTATGTATGGCGACAATTGCATCGTGCCCAGACCTGCCAGGTCTGAAACCATAAGAGTTAGGCTCAAATTTTGCCTCCCACTCAGGTTCCAGTGCCATCTTTAAAAGTGCTTGTTTTGCTCTATCTTCTATCGTAGGTATACCAAGAGGACGTTTTTCATTAGTCCCACTTTTCGCAATCCAGATTCTTCTTAATGGTTTGCTCCTTCCCTTTAAATTAATTGATAAAGCTAAGTTCATCCTTTCTCTTTGGGTAAGAGCTATTTTTCCATCTATCCCAGCTGTCTTGCGTCCTCTGTTATCTTGGCTTACCTTGCGAGTAGCGAGTATTCTTGCACTTGTTGACGCTAACATCAATCTTTGTAACTTATGCACAAGTTTGATATTATCTTGTTGCATGGCTCGATAAATTCGTTTTTGTAGCTTAAATGTTTTAATTTCTAGCTTTCGCCAAGGAATCTCATTCCATTCATACCTAATCATAATGATTGGCTCATAACCTATTAACTACTACTAACAACTTTACCATCCAAACCATCGTGTCTCCGTCTGCTTATCCTAGGTATTACCCTAGGCATTTGCTTCTGAGACAATCCCTCTAACATAGAGCTTGCGGTTGGCACCTTCTTCAATATGCTTACATTATCAAAAATAGGAAAATGTATTGAGCATAATGAAGAGCAATATGTTAGTTACCCTGTTCTATATTATAATTTCATGTTGAGGTTAGGTGCTTGCTTTCCTCCGAGGATATTTAAGAACATCAAATCAGACTCGACCATTCTGATTTCTATTATCCCTTTACCTTTTGGTAATGCGTACTTATCAACTCTATTTCGCATTTCGAATATGACGAAGGTTCTAATACAAATTTCTCTCGTCACCATACTCAACTTTGTTCGAGAGGATTCCCAATAGAGTTTTGAGTTACTCCCTTTTATGCCATGCTTGCACAATTATATTTGCCAGTTATAATCGTGTGGCATATACTTTTATCCCGATGTCTGGGAAGATGGAATTTAACCATCAATATAATATAGCTTGTCTTTATCTTTCTTTTAATCTGATAAAGAAGTTTCAGGTCACACGGTCAAAGTACTCGAGAAACGTGCCTATAGATAATAACCCTACTGCTTCTTTCTGCTCTTTTGTAAGACTTCGTTGTTCTGTTGGTTTCATTAAATAATCATGATTATTTTATAAGCATCTCTCAATTAAAACAGCTATTTAGCTTGTATTGCAACTATTTATTGTACTAATACTGATAAATTTTTCCTAAAAAGAAAATATTATATTTGCAAATCCCCGTTAAATTAACTAATAATTAAATTATACATATATTAATTAAATCAAATTTAGTTTTATTAACTTTAATAAAGGTGTTTATTATGGCCAAACAACGTGAGGTAGAAAAGCAGTTCCATAATCGTGCTAAAAACGAGAACTATTATGACGCCATGGAAAAGGCAAGAGCAGAAGATCAAGCTTCATATGGCACGGTTCGTCCAGCTCCACGAGATCCTGAATTTGCTGCCCAGCTAGATAAATGTTGTGATGTTGTCTGTTGTGGTTGTTGTTGTACGGTAGATGAACACAACCCGGAAAATAATAATGTGTGGTGTACTATTCTTTAGCCTCTTAACTTTAAGCTTTCAAGGGGCTTATTTCAGCCCCTATTTTTTCCCTTTATCTTCTTCTTAAATCTTCAATTGTCCTGGCTGACCTTAGACCTACCTGCGTAGTCTTAATAGGAATATATTCCTGCATACCGGCTTCTTTCCTATGTTCATTAATACCGGATACGTGTTTGTCTACTTCACTTATAATATCCATTTTTCTTCGACTGATCTCTTCTAGAACCCTCTCACTATCTTCAAAATCCCTTAATGATTTTTGTAGTTTTAATACTTCATCTTTTGGTACTACTATTATTGCATCTTCATCTCTTCGTGGTCCTATTCCCTGTTCTTTAGCAACTTCTAATTCAGCAATCTTGGTTTGATAGTATTCCTCAAGTAAAACCGGCAAATCCTGCGGTGGTATATCTCTCATACCAAAATGGTCTTCCAGAATCTGGGTATTATGTCTGATATTTTCTTCTGCTTCCTTAACTATGGTTTGGTGAAGGCTTTCCCGTGCTACGAAAGGATCTTCCTCGAGTATATGTGTTTTAAGGCGTTCTGCTTTATCAATCATACTAACCATTTCGGAATCTTTAGCATATTCTCTCATGTATTTCTCACCCTTAAGTACAGGATTTGGATCATCTTTGTCGGCTTTGATTAGCTCCTGATAAACTTTATGCTGTATTTCTTGCTGGGCTAGTTCTCTATATACCTCTAGATTTGAATCACCACCGACTTTAACTTTAGCTCTGGCAATAAATTCCGGCGATACTACACTTTCTCCTTTAATCTTGCTTAAACTATCTATTTTCATTGCCACTGGTTTATACTCTTGTTCTCTTGCTCTATCGGCCAGCATTTCATTATATGTCTGCAAGCGGTAATTTTCAGCGTCTTTATTCATATTAATATTATTCCATGCACCGCCGGCAAAAGTATTACCAATAGCTTTCAGGGTTTCATTATCACTCTCTCCTACAACTTTTCTATACGCCTCATGTTTTAAATTTTGGTATCCCGCATACAGTTCTTCCCCAAGCTGTTTCTGCTTATCTTTTTCAAGGTTCTGTTTAGTTTTAACTTTATGTTGCAGCTCTTTTAGCGACCTAAAGGTAGAATTATGTTTACCAAGAAGCCCTACCCCTCTTTCTGATAAAGCCTGATAGGCATCAACATAAGCTTCTGCATATTTCCTTGAATAATCAGCGTCATCTGCTAGCTCCCGCAAGGATTTCTTATTGGTTTCTGCTCTAGCAAAATCATCTATTAATTTTTGCTCCGCCGCACTTAAGTTTCTATATTTTTTACCATATTTTTCCTTAGCCAGTTCTTCTACCGACTTATTCTGATATTTACTATTAACAAGATCTTTAATCGACTGTTGCTCCTGATCATTTAACTTGGCAAAATCCTTACCATATTGAGCCTTAGCAAATTCATTTTGGAGCTCACTGGACTTTTTATGAGACATTTCAGCAGCAATTTTACTGGCTTGTTCGTCAGTAAGTGCTGGGTGGCCTATCTCTTTAAGCTTCTCTTTTAAAACATTAGTATATTTACCAATAGCACCCTTCTTTACATTCCTGTAATCAAGGCCGGATAATTTTTTTGCTTCAGCTGCTACTGCCATGTTTATATTACCCGACAAGGCTTCCTGTTTTAACAATGCAATTCTTTTATTATCTACCCATCTAGACGGGATTTCTTTTATTTCGTTTAATTTTGCAGCAGCCACTTCTCTAATGCCACTTATTGCCCGCCCGACTTTTGTTTGCGCCAATCTGCCTTTTATTGGCGACGTAACATACTTATCCATTGCTGATCGTATACCGGCTGAAGCATGTTTGTTAACATTAGCCATTCTAGTAAGATTTCCTGAAGTATTTGAAATAAATTTAGCAATAGAGACTGCAATACCGTTAAATTTATCCAGTAGATAAATAGCCACAAAAATTAACAACATACCATCAAGCTGGACAAATTTTCCATTCCAGAACTGATTAATCCTCCGTAGGTCTCTATCAGGATCGAGGAACGGTAAATCTACATATCTTGCACCTATACAAGCATAAGCTTCACAGAAAGATCCATCATCTGCTCCGGTTATAACATTATCCCCAGATTGAAAATGATCTATTGGAATCGGTATATTACGTTTAACTCTGGTAAATTGCTCGCCTTTCATCGGCTCAGGAAACCACCAGTAAAAAATCGAATCCCCTAAATCAAAACCTAAATTCTCCTTAGTAAAATCACTAATTACTTCAGCTCCATCATTATTCATTTTAGGAAAAGTGTGTTTACAGATTCTAAAACCGAGAGATCCATATATTTCCTGGCGTAAAATCATGGAGATGAACACAAGTCCCGTAAATAAGATAATCGGTTGAATAGCGTAAGAGATAAGCTGCCTTAACCAGTTTTCAAATAAGGACCGTGTAATGCCAAATAGTAAAAAGCAAATAAATATCGGGCCCATGGTTATTATCATCCCGATTGCAATTAAGGCTGTAAGATAAATAACAGCAGCATCGAAAAATATAATAATTAAGAAATATAAAGCAAAGAAGAATAGTATAATATATATAAAACCCATCCAATCTACAAATAATAAAGAAAACAATTTAGATAAAGTTTGAGGAGCAAGCATCATACCAAGTATTCCTGGTGATCCAGGTCCTGTAGCTCCAGCTTCTGTTATCATTTTCAGAATTTGGTCTACCCCGCCAACAAACCAGACAAATAAATAATCATTAAAAAATGTCCAACTATATTCTGAACTAAGCAATGCTGAAACCACTGCAATTTTCATTACCCTGACTATTAATTCAGTATGGGTTACTTGGACATTCCCAACCAGATAACTAAGAGCCGTCCACATAATATAAAGCGACAACAAAGCAGAAACGGCCATTCTATAGCCAGGGTTATTAACTATACCCATGTAGATATTTCGGATTAAACCGTAATCGCCATTTACTCCAAAAAGAAAGTTTTTAACTAGATTCGTGACATAAGTTATAGGATCAGGACTCGTATCGGTAATACCGGATTTTATACTAACCCGATATTGCCCGCTATTATCATCATAAAAATTATCTAAGATCTTAAAATATAAATCACTGTTTGCATATTGTTGTTTTAAATCACTTTGACTTCCGCTTGCATCCTGATAGTTATAGAGGATACCGCCAGCAGTACGAGTATTGCCATTCTTATCAACATCAAGCATTTCATACCCTACCGGTTTCTCGCCTAAATGAAAAGTAAGCCCTTGAGGATTTTTCTGACTTGAAAAAGTCTGATTAGGATTCGTACCTTTCCTGGCAATAAGTGCATATAACCCTACACCATTTTTAAAAATACACGGAGCATTTGTAATTTGTGCATCTTTAGTATTAGTACACATAGTACCGTCTATAAATGTACATTCCCGAAGTCTTTGGCAAAATGTGGATAAGGTAGCAGTGTTATCGGCCTGACCATACCACGCACACCAGGCCGAAAGCTCAGAGCTGTTGTTTCTATCTACTCCTTGCGTCCATCCTCTAACTAAAATTACCAGAGGCCTACCGTCAACTTTATAATTTGAAAGTCTCCATGGAGCAATTTGCGCTATACCCGACTGATTGGACATTTCCTCTTTAGTGTACCTTGCAGATACCGTCAAATTAACGAATCCGAAATCGTCAGCCTCAATGCAGCGGTCACCGCTACAGGCTGAAAGGCAGAATAATAATACCAAAAATGACCAAATCCTATTCATTGAATCTATCCAAATTATTAATTTCCTTGAAATAAAATTGTGCAACATCTTGATTATTCATTTGCCCCCCCCTTTCCTCTAGGTATTTCTGGTTTAGGGCTACTATCATCTATATCCCCGCTAGAGGAACTTTTCTTAATTCCGCTATAATCAGGGTCATCCACCTTGCCTTTTTCACGATGAGTTATTTTTTGATCAATAAATTTCTCTTTTGCAAAACTAGCAACTTTCCGTGGAACAGAAGTAACAGGGCTTGTAACTTTTTGAATATCGCCCATTATGTTATGTACAGGATTCGCACTCTTTACATCCTGCAATTCCCCTTCTTGTCTAGCTGGAGTTACACCAGTCAAGGAATTAGTAATAATTGTTATATAATCTATTAAACCGGCTGATAGTTTACAATATATAAAAAATATAAACCCAGAGGTTGCGACTCTTACAAAAGTTCCCTTAGCATTGAAAAAATCATCAATTGAGCCAATATCGCTTACCACCGGAATATAGAAGGGAATACCAGATAAAAACGGTAATGAAAATGAAAAACTAATTGGTATACCAATATTATGCAGATCGATAGAAATTTTAAGCGGGATTAAAACTCCCCAACAAGCTTTAACTACCACACCCGTTATATATTCACCCATTAACTGGTCTATAAGGAGAAAAAATACTAATAACACAGTAGGTTGCAGCATGTAACTAAATAAAGTCGAAAGCCAATTATCAAAAAGGCTTCTTGTTTGTTCAAAAAGGATTAGTATTATAAAAAACGGTGCAAGCGATATCATTACTGCCAGCCCTAAAAAGGCAAGGCAATAGCTTATAATTACTATAGTGGACTGAAAAATCAAGACAAATTTTTGTAGATTTTGTTTCCTATTATCATGCTGCATTTTGTAATGCATTGAGATAAACATCCATAGGTTTTTTATAACCAATACTAGAATGAAATCTTCTATTATTATATTTATCTACATATATGTTAATCCCCTCCCTAAGTTCTGAGATATTGTTAAATTCATTTATAAATATACAATTATATTTTAGAGTCTTAAAAAATCTCTCCATAACAATGTTATCGATGCTTCTGCCTTTACCGTTCATAGAGATTTGTATACCGTATTTCTCGAGTATTTTTATATGTTCTGAGCCGGTATACTGACTACCTTGATCACTATTGAATATCAGCGGAGGTGGGTACTTACTAAGAGCGTCTTCTAAAATACTCGTTACAAGGCTTGCATCCATTGAATTTGACAGTTTATAACTCAATATAGCTTTACTGTGCCAATCTATAATTGCTGCCATATACATAAAGCCTATCGGGGTTCTAATGTATGTTATATCCCCGCTCCATACTTCATTTGATCTTGGTACGTATACAGACCGACTACCGTTATATATTTGCCAATAAGGCTCAAGGAGATATGGATATATCTTATGATCTTTATTCTGCATAGAGATAGATTTCTTTTTCTTTGGATAAATAGCCTCTATACCCATAATACCCATGTATTTGAGAGTACGATCTCTACCAATATTTAATCCTTCCTCTAATAAAGATTTATAAATAAAACGATAACCATACTCTGGATTATCTGTATATATTTCATCTATTCTATCCATAATCTTTTTGTTGTATAAGCTCATTATTTGGGGCTGATAATAAAGCATAGATCTATTTATCTTCAATAATTCGCATTGTCTTGCCATTGATAATTCTTTCAGCTTGGAATCGACAAGATCTCGTTTATTTGCTATATCCAAGCCGTTTAGCTTTCCCAACGCCCAGTCCCTCTCTATTGTAGCCTTCCCCAGAGCTTTTGCTAATTCATCATTTTGAGATTTTAACTCCTCAATTTCTGTTTTGTACTCACTGACTACTTTTGCCGGCTCAAAAGCCATTGATGCATTACTTAAAAAATGCTTCTTCCAATTTTGAATAGTCTTTGGAGTAATTTCATATTTCTTTGATAATTGAGATATAGTTACCTCCGATTCTAGTAATTCCAACACTACTTTAGTTTTATATTCTGCACTGAAATTTTTAATATGCTTTTTTGTCATATATTTAAATTATGTTTCTTTTAATTTTATATCTTTTGCGAAACAAAACTATTGATTTTACTGTCTGACTTCTTCAGTCCACTATATACCTCTAGCACTGCCCTAAGATAAATTAACATTGAATAAATAGCTAAGCATGCAAAAAAGGCCAAGCCGTTATGTATTTGTAATAGCTGAATGGCAAGTAAAGCCCATACATCACCATTACCATATCTATCAAAAATAGGATCTATAAATCCAAATACATTACCTACAGTACTTGTAACACCGACAACTGTAGTGAGCAGGTAATCACTTCCAGAAACAAAAATTTTAAATAAATTATCATTAAAAAACGACCAGCTGGTTTCGCTAAATAATGCTACTATTAATCCCACCTTTAACACTCTTATAACTATATCAGTTACAGTAATTTGAACTGCACCTGCTAGGAAAGCCAGGCCATATATTATTATATATATTACAAGGCAGCTTTTTGCGATAGCCTGCAAAGTTGGATTACTCACCAATTTTTCATAAATTATACGACTTAATTCATTATATTTATCTCTCAGAGGAGAAACCAAATCACCGTAAACTACACTAGAAAACCATGTAGATCCCGTATAATTTGCTATATTAACATTTATATTTCCTGAGAGGTTAGGAACTCCTGAAACCTTTAACCACAACCAACCAGATGTATAAGCATTCCCTTTGAAATTCTGCTGTAAATCATTACCTATAGTAGTACTCTCAGGAGCGCCTGATTCCGCAATATAATACTCAACTTTTAAATTTCTTAAATCATCCGGGCTTATCACAGCATTTGCCTGTCCAATTTCAATTTCCATGGAATACCCACCGAAATAAAAAAAATTAACAGGAGTTAAGATATTAGCATTCAGATAAATAAATAGGTTAATATAGTTAAATATATCTACGCTACTGGTATCAAAATCTGTCCATTGAATCATCTGTTGAAGAAAATTATTACCGTACATCCCAGTAATCGGCCACGGAGTTGTAAAATTTAGGTCGCCATCAGAATCAGAATAATGATATAGAAAGTATTTACCACTAAATGAGGAATAAACAAATTTCTGCTGAGAATCCTTAATAGTCACTCCTCCAATATCAACTTTAAATCCCCTTCCCTTATCATAAAAACATACAGGATTATCTGCTCCATCAGCATTATCAGGACATGAAGGAATAGAGTTAATCTTGGAAGTAAAATAGCTGTCCGAAACTTTCCCTACTAACTGAGGTATCTGATCTCCCAGATTAAGGTATTTCCCGGGTACTGGTAGACAACGGCTAGCATAATCAGTAGCAGTAGGAGTGATAATATCTGAGCACCATCTACTAGGCAAAGCAAACATCACCTTATTTCGAAGGACTGCCGAAGAGCTATCAGTAAAAATACTAATAGGATTTCCATCATTTCCAAGCCCTCCCTGCATATCACCATCTGAACCAAAAAAATTGCCATTAGCATCAAGTGTAATATTAATTACATCATTTTTTTGTACTGTGATTTTCTGTCTACCAACAAAATTAAAGTAATCATTAAAATCACCAAACCGCGTAGCAGAAAACACATAATTCCGCTGGTAATAAGGTAAAATCTTGGATCTATAATTATTAAAATCGGTTATATACTTTTGCTCTACATAATCATATTTTTGAATAAAAATCTGAGGTTGGTTAAATCTAGGATCAATTCTGTATAACACACGATACTTTTGCGGTCGTGGTGAAACTCCCTTAGTATTCCAAGACATTGAAAGCATTTTATCCTGGTCAACATGTACACCTGCTGGCATCCATACATCCGGATTTTCAACATTAAGGTTCTTATGCGATTGATTCACACTTGAAAAAGCTGGAACTTCAATATAGTGGACTGAAGAAGTCAGACAGTAAAATCAATAGTTTTGTTTCGCAAAAGATATAAAATTAAAAGAAACATAATTTAAATATATGACAAAAAAGCATATTAAAAATTTCAGTGCAGAATATAAAACTAAA
This sequence comes from Candidatus Megaera polyxenophila, assembly GCA_037101405.1. NCBI lineage: Bacteria > Pseudomonadati > Pseudomonadota > Alphaproteobacteria > Rickettsiales > Rickettsiaceae > Candidatus Megaera > Candidatus Megaera polyxenophila. The sequence goes on from AP017964.1 coordinate 125,510, forward strand.
GTAGTGTTGGAATTACTAGAATCGGAGGTAACTATATCTCAATTATCAAAGAAATATGAAATTACTCCAAAGACTATTCAAAATTGGAAGAAGCATTTTTTAAGTAATGCATCAATGGCTTTTGAGCCGGCAAAAGTAGTCAGTGAGTACAAAACAGAAATTGAGGAGTTAAAATCTCAAAATGATGAATTAGCAAAAGCTCTGGGGAAGGCTACAATAGAGAGGGACTGGGCGTTGGGAAAGCTAAACGGCTTGGATATAGCAAATAAACGAGATCTTGTCGATTCCAAGCTGAAAGAATTATCAATGGCAAGACAATGCGAATTATTGAAGATAAATAGATCTATGCTTTATTATCAGCCCCAAATAATGAGCTTATACAACAAAAAGATTATGGATAGAATAGATGAAATATATACAGATAATCCAGAGTATGGTTATCGTTTTATTTATAAATCTTTATTAGAGGAAGGATTAAATATTGGTAGAGATCGTACTCTCAAATACATGGGTATTATGGGTATAGAGGCTATTTATCCAAAGAAAAAGAAATCTATCTCTATGCAGAATAAAGATCATAAGATATATCCATATCTCCTTGAGCCTTATTGGCAAATATATAACGGTAGTCGGTCTGTATACGTACCAAGATCAAATGAAGTATGGAGCGGGGATATAACATACATTAGAACCCCGATAGGCTTTATGTATATGGCAGCAATTATAGATTGGCACAGTAAAGCTATATTGAGTTATAAACTGTCAAATTCAATGGATGCAAGCCTTGTAACGAGTATTTTAGAAGACGCTCTTAGTAAGTACCCACCTCCGCTGATATTCAATAGTGATCAAGGTAGTCAGTATACCGGCTCAGAACATATAAAAATACTCGAGAAATACGGTATACAAATCTCTATGAACGGTAAAGGCAGAAGCATCGATAACATTGTTATGGAGAGATTTTTTAAGACTCTAAAATATAATTGTATATTTATAAATGAATTTAACAATATCTCAGAACTTAGGGAGGGGATTAACATATATGTAGATAAATATAATAATAGAAGATTTCATTCTAGTATTGGTTATAAAAAACCTATGGATGTTTATCTCAATGCATTACAAAATGCAGCATGATAATAGGAAACAAAATCTACAAAAATTTGTCTTGATTTTTCAGTCCACTATAGCCCAGCTACAAATGCAATTTTTATTACTCTAATTACAATGTCCGTCTGGCTTATCTTTACCATTCCAAGTAAAAACATTGCTCCATAGAACATAATGTAAAGGCTTAAAAGACCTTTTATATAATTAAAGAAATTTGTACAGTTACCTGTTCCGCCAATCCCTTGATAACAGGTCATATTTTTAAATATCGTTATAGAAGTGGTTTTTATTTTAGTTTTTAAGCCTTCAAATAGAGGATTTAATACGTCATCATAAAACCCACCGTGCTTTATGTCAGAAAGGAAAGAAACAGTATATTGACCAAAACTATCTTTATAATCTTCTGGCGCATTATTAATTTTTAACCATAAATACCCCCCACTACCACTGCTTGGAGCAGTTACTGATCCCTTACCACCGGCATCAACTACAATATTTTCAATATTTACCGGAGCAGCAGTATTTGGATTAGAACCGTAATCAGCAATAACATATTGCACGACTCCCCTTCCTTGAATAGAATCGTTCATCCCATTGCCATTAGTTCTAATGCATTTAGTCTGTTTTATATTAAGTACAAAACCGCCCGTATTATCACTATAAGCATTGTCAGCATCAGCTAATTTATATTGTAAATATCCAACATCTCTGCCGTTATAACCTGCTTTTTCTATTTTTATAATTTGATAATCGGTACTATTATTATAAAAACTTTGGTCCGCTTCAATCTGTACACGGGTAAAATTACTACCGGCATTAGCTGCATTAGTGGGGTTAACACTACTGTCGATTCTACTTATGAGACCTACAGGATCGTTAGCACTGAACCAGAAATATTTTTGATTTTGGAAAGATCCCCTAATATAATCAGCCTCTGAACTGCAACTATGACTAGTAACATTCCACAGATCAGAAATAGTACCGCTCCAGGGAGAAGGATAAGTACGGCTACCGTTATTTGCATAAGGCTCAGGAGCTATAGCTGCAACATTTTTATAACATGAGCAACAATCAGGTATTTGGTGTCCCCAACAGAACGCTCCGAATGTGTCCCACTCACTACAATGAGAACCACATTGTCCGCAAGCATCACAATCAGTGGCCCATTCACAATTACCCACATAACTATTCGTGCCATTCCATAAGCTGTACCTACCACATATCGGACTATAGGTTCTTTTACCCTCTCTACAATCAGCCGTTGTCATCGTTTTAGTGAAATAATTATAAATGGAGCTAGAAGATACTGTAGTTTTTTTCTCACGATAAAGAGCTACATAAAATCTATCGTTTCTATATAACTCGGTTAAGTTCTTCCAATTTGGAGTTCTAGCATCAAGTATTAACGACACTGGAGGAGTAGTCTGATCCTCTACTCTTGGAATCTCAATTTTTTTACCATCAACATCTAAATTAGAATCTTGTTGTAAATTATTTATTGGGATATAGGCCTTGCATAGACTGACTTCCCCCTTAATATAAAATTGCACAAACTGGTCAGGTTTTAACCGCAAATTTGTATTTAACCATTTACCGTAAGCACTTGGATCAAGTGCTACCCCAGTTCCCCCGGTAGAAGATACACCAGAATCAGAACCTGTATAATTGGCGGTTGCTTTGAGTATTACAGTATTACTTACAACATCACTATTAGATAAACTACCTTGGTCGTTCACATTGTATCGATACAAACAACCATCCGTTAGATCCATAGAACCAATAATTGCTATTATCCATAATATTATCATGGTTAAAATTGCAAGGCCGACCATACCAAGTAAATAAGCAAATTTATTACCTTTCATTACTTACCACCTCCAGGAGCAGAAATTGTATCAGATGCTTCTTCTTTTGATGATCCGCCGGTAGATGCTTTATCAGAAGCTTCTCCTCCTTTATCTCCCCCTGTTTCTGATTTTTCACCTTGAGACGCCACTGTCTTAGCAGCTTGAGGATCTTTAGAGGCAGCAGCCTTAATAAATTCAGCTGCCTGTTTTGCCTTTTCCATAAGGGCTGTCGGCGAGACAACAACCGATGACATATTTGGCCCACTTGTAAGGTCAGAAATAAATTCATTTACAGACTGAATTGCAAAATAAAATATAAATACGTATACAATCATATATACCATATTTAGAGCTAAATCTAAGAAATCGCTAAGTGTTGTAATTTCAAATATAAGAAGTGTTTTTTTCTCCCACCCTTGGCCTAAATAAAATTTTATTAATTTATATCCTGTACTATTTATACATTTTTCTGGTTCACTTGCTGGTTCTCTCAGTTCAAAGGTACTAAAATTAATTCCGGAGGAGTTATAATCGTGCCTTAAATATTCGCAGTTTCCAAAGAAAATGGAATCATACATAGTAAGTAATAAGGCTACAAACCCTCCAACAACAGCCGGTTGAAGCGCACAAGAAACAATTATTTTTGTCCACGCATCAAAATAACCTTTTGTTCTTTCAAACAATAACATAGGAACAAAAATTGGGGAGATATAAACCATTACATAAAGCGTAACCATCGATACCAAATAAACATTTAAAAAATAAAAAATCACCGACAAAAATATTATGCCAAAAATCATACCACACAAGACTATGATTATGTTCCCAGCCATAAAAAAGCCAAACATTACCACAAAAAATGTAAGCATTCCTGGCTTACTTAGGGCTTCTATACCTTCTGTTCCTGGAGGCCCAAAATCTACAGCACTACTAGCAATATTGCCATAAGCAGAAGTAGAACCACCACTTAAAAAGCCTGCACTGCCAAGATTGTAAAGCAATTGCATGCCAAAATAATAACCGACTCTACAGTCTATGGCATCCCAAACTCTATAAAACCCATAACCAGCTTCATATTTGCTCGGATCGTAATTACATAATCCTTGAGAACCGCCAGCGAGGAAAACTATCTCGGTAAAATCAGAAGTCATTTGCAGCAACATAGGCAATACCGTCTCTGTCATACCATTATGACTGACGCTCTTACCAGTTTGATCATAATAGTTACCAAGCCCTACAGAAAAATAAACTACAAAGAGAAATTTTAAAATGAAAGTTGCAACCTTATTTAAGTGTACATACTCATTATTTAATACTACCTTAAAACCATAAAACATCACATATAGAATTAAAGCCGCTCCTATCGATTTCTTCATTGCTTCTTGAAAATATGGAAACGGGCTTAATAAAGTAAAATATATACTGTCTTCCGTCTGGGAACAACCATTACCGGTATAAAATACTTTATCGAGGGTCTGGCGAACACAATTGATGGTAATGCCAGAAAAGCTCAGTAAGGATTGGCTTTTTGATGAACCATCATAACATGAAGCACCGAGATTCTGACAAACAGATGCCTCCACACCAGGATCAACAACGATGGAATTATACGCACGGCAAATTACCGGCATCTTACCACGGGAAGTAGACATCATAAGGCATAAATTATTCTCTATCACTTCCACTGAAACCTGGATATCAGAAAGCAAAGGATTTGCACCAATATCTGGATTTGAACTAATCTCATGAAGTTTTTTGACCTCACCCAAATTCATGTTTACAGGACTACAAACAGGATTCGTAGTATTATTTCTTATACAAAACCTTAAAATATTGCCGCCTTGCGTACAACCGTTAGGAATATTAGTTGTCATATCAATATTTTTTACTAAATACCCATATGCCGTATCATTCATCAAATATCCTGTATTATCAACTGCCGGAAGATTAACACATGACTCACCAAAACTTGCATAAGCACTACAACAACTCAATTTGATAAATAAAAAATTACTAATTGGAAGATTAGCTTATTCATCCCCACCTCGTTTTTTAAAGTTCAAGGCAGCAAGTTTTATTGTATTAAGATCATCTTGAGATGAACCTTGTGTTAACATATATTCTTCAAAAGCTTTAGTTATAGGATGCTCAGCTCCTAAATCCTTTACCGCAGAAAAGAAAATATTAGGGCGCTCTGCAGGTGGCCTATCACCTAGACGTTGTTCAACAAAACCTTCCTTATTAGCTTTCAAAAGTTTGGAATATAATTCTGCAGTTGATCCAGTAGCAAATTCGTTATATTTTAACGATGGCAAATCTACAGCTTTTAGTGGTTTTTCTACGGAAGTTGCAGGTTCATCTGGAATGTCCTTGCGCCGCCCTACTTGAGATTCTTTATCTTTGATTCCGCTTCCTTCTCCCGGTTCTTCCACATCAGAAGAAGCTCTTCGATCTTGTTCTCCTCTACTATCATCTTGTCCAGACGATTTTGCTTTTATACCTCTATCAATAGATGCCTGATCACTTGATACATCCTCTAGTTTTGCTGCTTGCGATTCACCAGCTTTTATAACGGCTCTAGCTGCTTTTGCTAGAGGTCTTGGCTCACCCGAATCATCTGCTATTTGCTCTACCCTACTACTATCTTTATCAGGGGATTTTGGCTTAAAGTTACCGTCAACAGACTCAGGCTTACTCCCTTCAGCACTAGATAAGGATTTTGCTGCTGGTTTGATAGAAGAAGACCGCCCAGTACCCTCTCCTGTGCTAGTAGAAACTTTGTCTCCTGCTGCTCTGCTACTTCCCGTAGAAAGTTTATCTCTTGCTCCTCCTGTAGTCGCAAATTTATCACTTGCTCCTTTACGCCCCTGCGACATCTTATCTGCCGCACCCCCTCCACCGGCAGCACTTTTGTCTCCCGCACCTTTGGCTGCTCCGGCGGCATTGAGCGCTGCCATACCAGCTTTATACAGAGTCTGAGGTTTGATTGCCATATTTCCTATTGAAACACCTTCGGTCATATCTGCAGCAAATTCAGCCAGGGTTTCACTAAAATGCTGCATTAAATATAATGTAAAACACGCCGTTAACAATGCTAAAGCCAGAGTTTTTATTTTTTCATAGATTACCTCTAGCATGTTAAAAAACATCCCGGGAGAACCCTTTATAGCATCAAGAAAATTAAAGCGCTTTTTCTCTTCATCTCCGGAAGCATCATCAATCCAAGGCATAACTGCGTTTGAAACTATCGTCTCTCCAGTATCAAATAACCAAGCCATCGGGTTGTTTAAGATAAAGCCCAAACTGTTAATACACCCATTTTTTTCTTCATCATTTGCATATTTTGTCCAATCATTATCAAGATAGTAATATCGAATCGCTCTACCCCCGCCATTATCCCCTGGAACATATGTTCCTAAAGCTCCGTTTAAGGTTGTCATTTGCATCTCCGGGCCAGAAAAAGCTATTTCCTTGTAATCATATTTACACGTTCCGTAAAAGCCAAAATCATACACTGAAAGCATCGTAGTCATAAACACAATTGCAACCATGGGTTGAAGCATAAAGGAAATAAGAAGTTTTACCCAAGATTCAAAGTATCCTTTGGTATAGTTAAATAAATACATAGGTACAAAAAGCGGAGCAAGTACCCCGAGAACAACTATAGATATCATACAAACAACAGTAGCATTAACCACAAAAGCTCCAACTGAAATTACCATCAGCGGGTACATCAGGGCTAAGGAAATTAAAGTAAAATTACCTGAAATCACGGCCGGTATTAGCAAATAAATATACGGAGGTATAGGAAAACTAAGTATATCTAATTTTGAAAAATCATGATTTCTAGAAGCGTTATCCACAATCATAGTTTGAATAACGTCAAGACCTAGGTAATGGCTAATTCTACAATCAAGAGAATCCCAAAGGGCTATATGGCTCATATTTGGAGCATAATCAGTTGAATAAAACTTGCAAAGTTCGGAAGGACTTGCACTAATTATCCAACTAGCTAAATCCGTCATGCCGTCCAGCAAGAAAGGAAAAGCCCATTCTATCATACCGTCTAGCCTGTTTAAATCATTACCGCTATTTTGGCTGATGTTAATCCCAACTGAAAAATAAACAACAAAAACAAACTTAATTACAAAATTTACAATCTCCGCCTTTTGCGGCATATCTCCAGCGAGTATAATCTTAAACCCAAAAATAATAACATAGATAGTCAGTAACGCTACTACTGTCTTGTGCATATTAACTTGAAACTGGAAAAGAGCACTGGAAGTTCTTGACGCACTATTTAGTACAGTTTTAACATCACTAAAGCTACAAACGGCATTGCTAATCATTAATTTTGCGATCATTTCTTTCACGCATTCTATTATAGGACCGCTCATTACTATACCGGTCTTGGAATTATCGACCGCCCTTTTATAACAACCTCCTGCATTAGAACATTGGGTCAATGATAAAATATTATTATAATCGGTACTGGTATTTTGAATGTCCTGAGCTGAACTTAAATCCAAGAAATCAGAATAAATCGATATTGGATAAGGTTCTTTTATATATTTACAACCGATCGCTATCCATCCGCTAAAGCTTTGGGTCGCAACACACATTTTATCTTTTTCTTTAATCACTTTCCAAGGAAAAATAGGTATGATGCCAATATCCACCATCGTTCCACTATCTCCTTCCCTTTGGTTGCGATAAATCTCATGATAATCCCCCTTAGGTACATCCCAGGCTTTTTGGATTTCATCCCAGGGGGCCTGGCCGGTGAATATAGCCGAAGCAATAGGTACTACTGCATTTACTAATGCCAACATCCTTGCTCCTTCAAGCTGTAGGTTATTGCACATGGCAAAGCTTAATTTCTGATCGGTAAATTCAATTCTGTTGGCACGTGTGCAAGCACCTGGAAAAAGGTCATTATCATTAATCTTGACCCTAAGCAGCGTATTGGCATAAAGTCCTGGTGATACCAAGTTTGCTACCAAAAAGGTAAAAAATGGAGCCGGGATACAAGTATGAGAAAATTCAGATCTAAGCAAACCACCAACACCTTGAGTTTCACAAGTAAGATTAGTTAAAGTATCAATAACCGTATCCATTGTATCAGCCTTGGCGCTATTATTGATAATAAGGGATAAGGCAAATATAAATACGACCGGTAATTTAACGGCCGTTAACCTTAAGCTTTTCGTCAGTAAATCCCTTATATAATCCATCTTAACTATAATGACTTAACTTCTTGATAAAAAACAGGTAACCATTTCTTAGGATCAGAGCCATATTTCTCTATAATCCTATCAAGCAATAAAACAGTATCAGCTCTGCCCGATAAAACATTAATAATATTATCCATACCACTTAAATTTACTTTCGCAACCACCGCATTAACTCCTTGTTTTATGAGGAAATACCTTGAAGCAGGATCAGTTGTTTTAATTAAAATATATTCTCTCTGCGATAACATAAAAGCGCTTCTATAGACATCAGTTGCTTTGAGATTAGGCAAGAAAATTTGAGTAGCAGTTTGTTGAATCAGGGTGTCGCTAATTCTACTTTTACTTGCATCTTCCACACTTTGAGTGGCAAAAATTACAAAAGTATTCAGCTTTCGTAAGACTTTTAGCCAGTCCTTAATTTTGGGAGCAAATACAGGATTGTCTATTAAAGCCCATGCTTCATCAAGAACTATCATTGTTCTTGAACCATCAAGCGAAATATTGATACGATGAAAAACATAAAGAAGAACCGGTGCTAGACTTACCGGATCTTTTAGTAATTCTGCCATTTCAAAACCAAAAACTCTAGCTAAAGTAAGATCTATCTTATCTTCTTCATTATCAAAAATTTTGGCATGCGAACCTTTACCGTGCCACATGGCAATTCTACTAGCAAGAGTTCCCGGGCCATCCATTCCCAGGAAAGGAGCAATATTACTAAGTTTTCTATCTCTACGATCTAATTTATAATTACCATCAACAGCTTGTGTTAAAATCTTTATGTCTTCAGCGTTTAATGTTTCGCCATTCGAGGTAACTAATGTTTTTAACAAATCCAGCAAGAAAGACCTATTTTCGCCATTATCCGGAAGCTTAAAAGGATTAAATCCGCAATTAGCCCCGGGATCAATAACCGTATATATCCCCCCTAAAGCCCTAATAAAAATCTCTGCTCCCCTATCTTTATCAAAGAAAAAAGTCCTCGGGCGAAATTTCTGCGCCTGAGCACAAAGAAAATTCATCAGCACTGTCTTACCTGCACCTGTTGGCCCGATGATTAGAGTATGACCTACATCCCTGACATGATAGTTAAAATAAAAAGGAGTACCGGATGTAGTATCAAGAACTGTTACATAATCTCCCCAGTGATTACCGGATATTTTACCTAACGGGTAATTATGCATAGAAGCAAAACCGGACAAGTTAAGAGTATTGATTACTGATTTTCTTACTATATAGTTTATATTTCCTGGCAGTTGCCCCCAGTAACTTGGCTCCATATTAACCCTTTCGCGTACGGGCTGCATACCGCAGTTTGAAAATTCTACAGAAGCCATTGAAAGACTGTTTTCTAGTGCCTTTAAATCATTATCGATACATAAAATAGAAATATGATGTTCCCCGAAACCGATCTCGCCGCTCATCGCCATATCAAGAGCACGAGAAATTTCCGCAATTTGAGATACCGCCTTGTCTTCAGCCTGTATCATCCTATTTTGCTGCAATTGCATTTTATTAATGGCAATAGTACGGTTGGAGAAAACAAAACTCTGAGCCATAATGAACTCAAAAGGCATTTGCAAAAATCCGTCAAAAACCCCTGCAGATGTTGCTGGCCCATATTCTCTAACACTTACAATACCTGCATATCTTTTACCTCGTGGCCCACGCGCTTCTATGGAACGAGAACCAAAAAAGAGGCGATTTGTCGGTAAATAATTATCTAATTTATTTCCAGTAACCATCATGGGGGTATGATCCCCGCAATTAATTAACATCCCTAAAAATTCGCTAATCTCACAGAAATTACCATCTCTCGTTTGTTTTACTCCAAGCAGTCTTGCGTCATAATCCCTGAAAGTGTTTAACATCCGGGTCGTCATTTCCTGCATACTATCGTGCATTTCCCGCATGTCTTTTTCCCAAACAGCTTTATTGGATTTCTGCCTCATTTTGGTCAGTAAATATTGTACTACCGCTGCTCCTTCTTTGTCAGGTTCGTATAAAATACTGACATATAATTCATTAAAATAAGAATCAGAACTGGAATTCTTAGCTTGCCATTCCGATTCAAGATAGCTAATAAAATCTTTAGCAGTCCTATTCGTGGGGTCAGTCGATACCTCGCTTCCAAGTTGCGTTACCGCTTGTTTGCGCCTTACGGTATGAAAATATAAGGTTACATTCCCAGATGCCATATTTTTAAACATGGAATTACGTATATTCTTACGAATGTCTAAATCTTCATCATCAGCGGTTTCAAAAGAAAAACCACCTATCTTTACTACCTGAAGCAATCCGTTTGATTTTGTCAAAATAGTATTCTGATCCCAATGACACTTATATGGAATAAAGTGAGAAACGTGTTTCTCTTTTCTTGATTTTGACTCTTTTGCAGCAGCAGTCTTAAATAACTTAAACATATTTATCACCAATTACACGCTATAAGAATTGGCTCCCCAAAAAGACTTGTTAGGACATTGGTTACACTTACTGCTATAATTAAGGTAAAGCTCCATAAAACGTGGTTCTTTAAAGCAAAGTAAATAACCGATCAGATGGACAACAAGAGCAATAAAAATTATATAAATACTGGATTTTTGAATAAACATCGTAACTGAAACCATAAGGTTAAGCATTGCATATTGAATACTTACACCAAAAATCATTGATGGTCTTGTAAGCCCTACAAACAAAGGATCAGAAACAAGTTGACCGGCCATAGCACCCTCCTAATCGTGTTTTAGCATTAATTTTAAAATGTGTAATCGTTAACTATATAGAAGTTTAATTGAAGTTATCAGAACAAAGCAAACCTATAATACCGCTCATGTAAAAAGTTTTTACAATCAGGTACTTTGTGGCATCATAAACTCATAATATGTATAAAATTATTAGTTATCTAAATTGTGTAATCTAAAAATTCCTGTTTATTTTAACTTAACAAGTTGATATATTGTATATCAATCAACTACTGGTTATATAATTTAAAATACACTTGTAACATGCAATTTGATATAGATTCAGGGATTTTTATTGGGTTTTTGATAGCTACTATAATACTAGGGCTTGCTTCTAGCCGTGGTATTAGGAATATTAGAGAGTACGCCGTAGGTAATAGAGATTTTAGCACTGCCACTATTGCAGCTACATTGGTAGCTACTTGGATTGGGGGAGAAGATTTTTTTTCACATTTAGCGGAGTCATATAATAACGGTTTATATTTTATATGGGCAGGAGCTATTGGTTATCTAGTATCCTTTTTATTGGTTGGTTATTTATTTGCCCCTCGTATGGGTGAATTTTTAGGAAAACTATCCATAGCTGAAGCTATGGATAGTTTGTATGGTAAACATGTTAGAATTATAACAGCCATTGCAGGATTTATAGGAACTAGCGGAATAATAGCTGTGCAATTAAATGTTGCTGGATTGTTATTTGAATATTCCCTCGGCCTTGACAAGATTTATGGAATAATTGTGGCAGGTATCATTATTACTCTATATTCAAGTTTAGGTGGTATTAAATCAGTTACTTTTACTGATTTAATACAATTAATGACTTTCTGTACAATAATACCAACTTTAGGATTTGTTGTTTTAAATGCCGTTGATTCAGTTGACACATTAATGAATAATTTAGTAACAAATCCACTTTTCGATTATCGCAAAGTGTTTGATTTCCGTGAGCCGAAGTCTTTATATTATCTATTCCTTTTCTGTTATATAGCTATTCCAGCGTTTAATCCGGCAATTTTTCAAAGAATAGCTATGGCTAAAAATACTACCCAAGTTAAATATTCGTTTATCAGTGCCGGATTTGCGTGTTTCTTTATTATTTTAATAATATATTGGATTAGCATAATACTGTTATTTAGTAGACCAGATATTGTTACACCAAGTGAAGTAGGAAAGCATGTAATATTTGACTATTCTTATATAGGATTAAGAGGATTAACCCTAGCTGGTATTATGGCAATGGTAATGTCTACTGCTGACTCATATGTTAATTCCACCTCAGTTTTAATTGTTCACGATTTCTGCAAGCCTTTAAAAATAAGCTTTATACGTAATGAGCTTAATTTTTCCAGGTTGGTTTCTCTGTTTATTGGTATGTTCTCAATGTTATTGGCAATGCGCAGTGGCAGTCTATTAGAATTATTCATGTTCACTAGCAGTTTTTACATGCCTGTCGTAACTGTCCCTTTTATTATGTCTATTTTTGGCTTCAGAAGCAGTAGTAAGTCCGTTTTGCTAGCTATGGGAGCTGGGTTTAGTACTGTAATATTGTGGGAATTTTTATTTAATATCAAGGTTATAGATAGTATTGTACCAGGCATGTTAGTAAATCTTATAGTACTAATGGGAAGTCATTATTTGCTTAGACAACCTGGAGGCTGGATTGGGATTAAGGATGAGAGCGGGCTAATTCAGGTTCGCAAAGAAAGGAGAAAAAGATTACAGCAGTTATGGTCGGATATTAAGTCCTTTAACCTGATAGAGGTTTATAAGAATAATTATCCTCAAGGTGATGGGTTAATTTCCATACTCGGCTTTTATGTGATGCTTTCTGTATTTGCCACCACGAATTTATTACCTGAAGAATATAGACTTCAGCATCTGGATATACTTGATGTGCTTTATCCGATAGCTGTTAGCAGTTCAGCAATTTTAATTAGTTATCCGTTATGGCTTTGGAACTGGAAGGAAAGTAAATTCGTAGGGATATTCTGGAATCTGATTATGTTCTGGGTGTTAATCTGCTTTACCTTTTTAACGGTGTTAATTGGTGGATTTTCCGAAGTACAGCTAATGGTGTTTATGATGAATGTTGTTATCATTTCCTCTTTAGGTAAATGGCAATGGTCGTTATTTAATTTCGTGTCCGGGATTGTCTTGGTTACTGTGTTTTATAATAATTATTACCCGGGTAATTTAGATAATGTTGAGTTTGCCTCATCGCAATTCAAGATATTTTATTTACTGTTATTACTTATTAGTACCTTAATTCTTTTCCTGAAACCCAAACAAGAGCATCAGGAGCTAACTGAAGAAAAGAACGAGCATCTAAGTGGCCGGATAAACATGTACAAGGAGCAGACCAGGGAAGCAGAAGCATTAAAAGGACGTTTTATTCGCAATATAACGCATGAATATCACGCTCCGATGACGGGGATATCGAGCATGGCTCAGGTACTGGTGCAGGATTATGATAAGTTAAATGATGAGCAGCGAAAAGTAGCAGCTAAAACGATACTAGATAGCTCGCTTCGTCTTGAGGTATTTGATTCGAATATATCAAGCCTCTCAAAACTGAATAAACCAAGTTATGACTTAAAACTGGTAGAAACGGACTTTAGTCAGCTAGTAGAGGATAGGGTTACTCTTTGCCGCAAGCTATACGAGAATAAGGAAGAAAGTACTATTCACTGGCAAGAAGGGCCAGAGACCAGCAGAAGGAACTGGCAGCTGGATATTGAAGAGGGGATCATCTTAAATATTGATAAATACTACCTAAGCCAGGCAATAGATAATTTAATTATCAATAGTATCAATTACGCCAAAAGCGGAACTATTGCAATTAGCATCAAACGGGATAATGATAATGAAACGATAATTTTCAGCATTAGTGACGAGGGGATAGAGATTCCACCAAGTGAATTAGACGAAGTATTTGAAGAATTTACGGTTAGTTCAAGGACAGAAAGTTTTGCCGGTGGAAGAGGAGTAGGCCTTGCGGTGTGTAAAAAGGTTATTGAAGTACACGGCGGGAAGATCAAAGCCGAAAGTAAAAGAATGGGTACTACAATCTGGTTCACCTTGCCTTATATAAACAAGATATAATTTCTATCTTCGGTGTAATAATAAAGTAATGTATTAATAAAGATTCTTAAGCTTAATTTGTTTTTAAGTTGAATTAGTGGATTTAATGAGCTTACAGTAATAAATGATAAGTATTAAAACTGTATATTCAAATCTGCGGGTGAATATGTCAAAGGCAACTCTCTACGATAAGTTTAAATCTGATAAAGAATCTACTCTTGGGGTTATCCAAGAGTTCCTACAATCCACCCCAAAAAGTCCAACTATTGCTCCAGAGGATTTAGGACAATATCGGAGAGATGCAGTAACACTCGTATCACAAGGAAAATTTACCGAAGCACTGCAAACCCTTGAACGCTTAAGAGATGCAAAAAGTGGCATCGTAATGCAGGAAATAACAAAAGATGGTGTGCCGGTAATTATAAGGGACGCAAGAGCTGCTAAAATTCCCCCTGTTCGCGAAACTGAAGCTTTTGAAATGCAATATTTAAATGCAGTAAGAGCCGGAATGGATATTGCCGAAATATCAGGAAAACCTGCACTAAATACTCTGTTACAGAAAGAAGCTGACAAATTCATGGAAGAATTTTCTAAAAAAGAAGGTTTAACCCAAGAAGAATTATCAGGGTTGTTAAAAAAACAAATTAAAAATCTAGGAAAAATCCTTGAGGCAAATGGAATACCGGACGCATATAAAAAGCTAAATATTGCTAAAGACTTTCAAAATTTTAACGATAAACACTCAAATATAGTAACAGTTTCTTCAATTGAACATAACGGGCAAAAACATACAGTAATTGAAGCAGAAGTAGCCATGAAAGGCTTAACGGAAAGTCAAAAGAAGCAATATGAAAGTATATTGCAAAGTGAAGGACCAAAACCTTCCTGGTATACTGCCATGCCTAAATGGGAACAAGCACTATGTAAAAAATATGCAAGCAAAATTGCTGCCGGTGAACACGTAATCCCGACTCAGCTCAGGCAAATTGCAGGAATGAAGAACGCTTTTGAAAAAATTACTGCTATATCTGCAGGAGGAGAATTAGAAATACTCCACACCTCAAAACATGCAGGTACTTTAGCTTCTCTTGCTAGAGACAAAAATGCAAGGCAAGATATTACAGATGGAAATGCAGAGCAAGCCAAAGAATGGATCGGGCCAGAAAAGACATTGCATTGTAATACTTTTAATTCTGGACCTTTAGGGGCGGGTGACGACCCTGAAATAGTAAGAAGTACTAAAAAAGCTATGGAGAACGTCGGTGGAAAAGAAACCAATACTGCTTTTAATAGCTTCCGATATTCAGGATTTGCAAATGACCTAAAAGGTACAAAAGATACTTTAGAAATGTTAGCAGGTAGTCTTCCAAAAGATAAAGAATTCGACAAAATAAAATCCCATCTTCAGCCAAAAGGCTTTTTTGGCAGGTTATTGAGAACAGGTACTGCAGAAAAAGAAATACAAGATTTACTTAGTAGTAAAAAAATAGATAGCAGAACAGTAGAAATACTAAAAAGCGCTATTGATCTAAGACGTTCGGTAGAAAAAGCTGATTCTCTTTTAAGGTTTGGAGATGCTGAAAATGCTAGTCTTGCAACTTCGACCAAACTCAATAAATTAACTAGCGCCTTATCAGATTTAGAATCACCGCCAAAAGGAATGGCGAAACTTCCGCCGAAAGAGGAAATATTAAATATGTGTGCAAGCGGTAAAGATAGGACTGGCCTTGCTGAACATGACCAAACAGCAAAAGCAATTAAAATCGGAGCACATATATTAGATATAGATAAGCAATTACTTGCATCCGGACATACGGCTCAGCAGGCTGGAGGAATTAATGCCGGCGGTGCTACCATTGGATGTTATGGTACAAAAAGCGAAAATAGAGCAGGTATACCGGTAAGCCGAAAAGAGAATTTAGAAGCAATAGTAGAGGTAACAGCAAATAGCAATAAGATCAAAGGAAAAAGCAAATTAAAAGAACCTAGGGTTACCGCTCCCGTTAAACCCTCTACTGAACATAGAGTGCAAACCGAAAAACCACAACCAGTGGTAGATGCACCAATTAGACCGAGAAGTAAAAGTGCTGATGCTGAGTTAGGTTCTCTGCCTTCTCCCCAAACTCCGGTTAAAACCGGTAGAGAGAGAAGTAAAAGTATCTAACAACTCAACACTTTATTTTTTATTGTTTTATTAGCTTGTTCCTAAGGGAAGGTGATAACATAATATTGAGTTCCCGCAGTTGCTTTTCTTCGGCATAATTTGGAGCACCCATAAGTAAATCTTCCGCTTGTTGGTTCATCGGAAAAGCTATAATCTCACGAATATTTGCAGTGTCGGCTATTAGCATAACCATTCTATCTATTCCTGGTGCAATGCCTCCGTGAGGGGGGGCTCCATATTTAAATGCTCTTATCATTCCGCCGAATCTATTATCTACTTCCTGTTTAGAATAACCGGCGATTTCAAAAGCTTTATACATCAGCTCAGGTTTATGATTTCTAATTGCCCCACTTGAAAGTTCAATGCCATTACAAACTATATCATACTGGAAAGCTTTAATCTGTAGCAATTCTTCTTGAGTTTGTGCTTTTTCTAAAATTTCGATTCCCCCTTGCGGCATAGAAAATGGATTATGGTTAAAATCAATTTTTTTAGTGTCTTCATTAAGCTCATAAAATGGAAAATCAGTAATCCAGCAGAATTCAAAACGATTGTAATCTATTAGTTCAAGATCGACTCCCAGTTTTGTTCTAATTTTACCGGCTATCTTGGCAGCTTCCAGCTCCTTAGAACAAACAAAAAATATTGCATCACCATTTGTTAATTTAGCAGCAGTTTTTAAATTTTGCAGCTGGCTTTCATTTAAGAATTTTGCTATTGGGCCTTTTACTTCTCCCTCATAACCAAAAGTTATGTAACCAAGGCCGTTTGCCCCCTCGTTAATAGCGAATTTGGTCAAATCATCAAAATATTTACGTGATTTGCTGAGCAATTTAGGCCCAGGAATTGCCCGCACTACAAACCCTTTCTCGATATTATCTTTAAAAACTGTAAATGTAGAAGCAGCAAAAATATCCGTTACATCAATGATCTCAATTGGATTACGTAAATCCGGTTTATCATTACCATACTTAAGCATAGATTCAGTATATGGGATTCTGACAAAGGGAGGGTTGGAAACTTTTTTATTACTAAATTTACTAAAAATTTCAAACATTAATGGTTCAACCGTATTAAACACATCATCTTGCGTAACAAATGACATTTCAATATCAAGCTGATAAAATTCACCCGGCGATCTATCAGCCCTTGCATCCTCATCACGAAAACACGGCGCTATTTGAAAGTACCTATCAAAACCTGACATCATTAACATTTGTTTAAACTGCTGAGGGGCTTGCGGAAGGGCATAAAATTTACCAGGATGCATCCTACTTGGGACTAAGAAATCGCGAGCGCCTTCCGGAGAGCTGGCTGTAAGAATCGGCGTTTGAAATTCTGTAAATTTTTGAGAAATCATATGTTTTCGGATTTCAGCAATTATTTTAGATCGAAGTATTATGTTGGTGTGCAGTTTTTCCCGTCTTAAATCTAGAAATCTATATTTAAGCCTGATATCTTCAGGCGCTTCTTGCTCAGAATTTACATTAAGAGGTAACATATCTGCTTCTGATTCTAGAATGTAACTCGTAACTACTATTTCAATTTCACCTGTATTGATTGTTGTATTTATATTATCTTGATCCCGACTAACTACTTTGCCCTCTACTGTAATAACGCTTTCATAGCGCAAATAACTTGCTCTATCTTTTAACGACAAGTCTTGGTCAGTAAAAACTAATTGCGTTATTCCATAATGATCTCTAATATCTATGAATAACAAATTACCATGGTCTCTGCGTCTGTGAACCCACCCAGATAACTTTACGGTTTGACCAACGGATAATTTGTTAAGTTCACTACAATTATGAGTTCTGTATTTATGCATAGACTTAATAATTTTAATATTCATATGTGTACATAAGTATGTACTTATATATATAATAGGCATTTTAAGCAATCAAAATCATGATACTTATCAGCAATCAATCAGAGTTTAATAAAATCTGCGAGGTTTTATCAAATGAAAGAATTCTTTATATGGATACTGAGTTTCATAGGAGAAAAACTTACTATGCGATTTTAAGTATTATTCAGATTAGTACTCCTAATCAACAGATAATAATAGATGCGCTTAGTGATATAAACCTCTCTGCCTTAAAAACCATACTGCTTAACCCACTTATACTGAAAGTACTCCACTCTCCAGACCAAGACTTTGAAATATTTTTAAAGCTTTTTGGTGCTCTCCCAAAAAACGTTTTTGATACTCAAATTGCAGCAAATGTTTGTGGTATGGAAGAAGGAATGGGTTATAGCAAATTATGTAAAGCAATGTTAAATATTGAGATAGATAAATCGCTTCAAAAGGCCAATTGGCTTGAGAGGCCTTTATCTAAAGCTTTATTGGAATATGCAATCCGTGATACTGAATTTTTAATCCCCCTACACAGAATATTATCGGATACCTTAACAAGCAGAAAATTATGGGATAATTATAACTCTAAAACTGCCAAATTATTAGATAGTAATTCTTATAAATTTTCTCCTGAGAGAATAATCCAAAAAATGGAACTAAGGAATAAAAATGAAGAATTTTTACATAAGTTGTTCCAATTTACTTTACTTAGGGAAGAATGCTCGCAGATACTTAATATTCCAAGAAACCATTGCGCTAAAGATCATGATCTTATACTCCTTTCAACTCATTTACCTACTAATAATGAGCAATTAAATAAGCTTTACCTGGGCTTTATTCCATTATGTAAAACCCAGTTCAGAAATAAAATATTTGATTTATCTGAAGGGTTAAAAACTAGCAAATTAACTTAATATATCATTTAAATTTTTATTAGCGAACTAGCCAATTTATCCCTTAATTTCTCTCTTAAATATATTAGTAATTATTTAATCACCGATTTTTTTATAAATACACTTGCATCATCGAAAAAGAGTTACTACCATTTAAAATGTTAAGTATCTATTTATTATGGCCAGAAAAAGTATTTTTAAAAAATCTCAAATAAATCATTCTTTGAAATTTTTTACTTTTAGTAAAAAACCTATTCGATCAATTTTAGCTACTTTAACTCTAGGAATCGCTATTGGTGTTGGTTACGAAGAAATGATAGGTATAGGGACCTGGCATAAATTTCAAGCAGATACCGATAAAATTAACGTTTGCTTTACCCCACCATCTGGTTGTGGTAGCTTGATTGCTCAACAAATAACTAAAGCAAAAGAATCTATTTTCGTTCAAGCTTACGGGCTAACATCTGATATGATAATTCATCAGCTTAAAAATGCTCATGAACGAGGGGTAAAAGTCAGGATTTTGTTAGATGGAGGAAATTTAAGCGATAACAAGGATATTTTCGAACATTTTAAAAGGCTTGGCATTGATGTATATTATGATAAAATGCCTGGGATTGCTCATAATAAAGTAATGATAATTGATCGAAAGAAAGTTATAACAGGCTCTTTTAATTTCACTAAGGCAGCAGATAACAAAAATGCTGAGAATGTACTCTTAATAGAAGATAGTGAACTTGCTGCAACCTATATAGATAATTGGAAAAGTAGGGCAAAACATAATATACATTAATAATTAGTATTAAATATGAACAAAATATTTTTTTTATACTTTCGCTTAATAATTATCTTTTCAATTTGCTGGTTACAAAATGCTTGGGGAATAACAGCTATTGAATTGCCTATCGATTGTAAGCTCGGAGAAAACTGCTGGATTGCCAACTTACCGAGGCATTTTAATGATGGTAAAGAAGTAGACTACAAGTGCGGGGTCAGGACTTTTTCCGGTCACAGAGGTACGGATTTTATTCTAGAAAGTATCGAACAAATTAAACAAGGAGTGGATGTGCTTTCTCCGTTTGATGGAGTAGTTAAAGCAGTAAGAGATGGAATTGAAGATATCAATGTAGATATCGGTGGTCTTGACAAAATAAAAGACCAAGAATGTGGTAACGGGGTAGTTATTACTACACCTGATTTAGAAGCCCAGCTTTGTCATATGCAAAAAGGTTCTATTTCGGTCAAAGTAGGCGATCGGGTATTAGCCGGCGAGCGTCTTGGTTCTGTTGGTCTATCTGGCAACACTAACCATCCTCATCTTTATTTTGCTCTTAGTAAAAAAAATCAAGACGGTAGTTTAAGCGAAATAGATCCTTTTTATGGTGATCAACCTAATTGCGGTCTCCGTCCCCAACCCTTGTGGGAAAATCCGGATTATTTAAGCGAAAACATCAAAGATGGAATTGTTTATAACTATGGAGTAGCTTTTCAAATACCGGAACTGGCAAAAGTTAGGGAAGGATACTATCAGCGCATTATCCAACCTCGTAATCCGGAAGTTATAATGGTCTTTGCTGATGTTTTATCAGTTGATAAAGGACATAAAATGAAGGTGCAATTTCTTGATTCAGAAGAAAAAATACTTTTTGAGAAAGAACATGAATTCTCTAAATACCAACCTAAATACTTTTTTTATGTTGGCAAGAACCTTCATAAAGAACAAATACACGGTAATTTCACTATAAAAATTGCTTATACAAAACCTGATGAATCTGTTGTAACTTATAGCAAAGAAGTGGTACTTGAGTGATAATAGAGTATTTTAACGTGGGATAGAAAGATGCTAAATATCTGTTTAGTGGTGTTATTACTTTTCTCGGGAGTAGTAGTCTGCGCCATGTTACTGCAAAAGGAAATATTTACAAAATTATTATTTTTAAATACCGCAACTAGTTTAATATCTTTATTTATCTGCTTTTTAGGAAGCTATAAAGTTAATAGCTCTTACATCGACATCGCTTTAATATATTTTTTACTAAGCGTGGTTGGAAACTTGGCTTACTTAAAATATTTTTTACAGAAACATCAAAAAGAAGTAAAGAATGAGCAGTAATAATAATATTGTGATCCTTGGCTGCGGGCTTAGTGGCATGATAACTGCCCTAGCTTTAGCAAAATACAATATCTCCAGTATTATTGTTGAAGCGCAGCCTACTACAAACCAAGAATTTTTTGACGATATTAGAACTACTGCCATCAATGCTGCTTCCCGAAACATCTTTGAAAAAATTGGTATTTGGCCAGAGCTATTAGAATTATGTGGGCCTATAAATGATATATATGTTGTTGATAATAAAGCCCCTGAAATGCTTCATTTTTTAATAGAAGATGAAGATAGTTCTAAAAATAGGAAAATGGGTTATTTAATAGAGAATACAAAATTTAAAAAATGCCTTTATGATTTAGTTAAACAAAATAACCTTATAACTGTTTTAGACAATATAAAATACCAGGCAATTAATAATAATTCGGACTATTGCAAGATTAAACTGAGTAATAATAGTCAATTAGTGTGTAAACTGCTTATAGTTTGCGACGGTAAAAACTCCAGAGCAAAAAATCTATTTTTTTCCAACGATATAGAAGTAGATTACAACCAACAAGCCTTAACTTTTATTGTGGGACATGAAAGAAACCACGAAGGCACCGCTGTTGAACATTTTATGCCTACCGGCCCGTTTGCGATCCTGCCTTTAAAAGATCCTTATAAGTCGTCTATTGTATGGACGGTTTCTGAAAGTTACGCATCAGCTCTTTTAACCATAGAACCCAAAGAATTTGCTTATCTAGTTCAAGAAAACTTTGGTTCATTTCTAGGAAAAATTGAATTCCAAAGTAAGGTGGGTGGATTCCCGCTTAAAGCGTATACGGCTAAAAAATACTATAATAATAGCATAGTCCTAATTGCTGATACTGCTCATGTGATTCATCCTCTTGCAGGGCAAGGTCTAAACCAAGGAATAAAAGATATAGATTGCTTATCTAGTTTAATTGCTGTAAATAGTATTAATAAAGATACGCTGATTAACTATCAAAAACTTAGACAAGACGATAATAAAAATATGCTCTTAATTACTGACGTTATTAATAGTATTTTTTCGTCCAACTCAAAAATATTTCACTCAACAAGACAGCTTGGTTTTAAAGCAATAGAAAAAATTCCCCCTTTTAAAGAAATGCTGATAAAATACGCCATGGGAGAAAGAGGAAAATAAGTAATTTTAACAACCAATTAACTGGCTTTTTCTTTCAAAAATGCAATTACGTCTGCAATTTCTTCAGGTTTGCTAAGGCCGGCAAACGACATTTTAGTACCAGGAATAAATTTAGATGGTTTATGCAGGAACTTATATAAACTTTCATCATCCCAAACCCCGCCGGCAGCTTGCAGTGCTTTTGAATAGGCAAAATCGTTTCTATGTGCTTTAGGCCCTCCAGCAACTTTCCATAGATTTGGACCTACTTTATTTGTTCCCCCATTATCAAAACTATGACAGGAAACGCATTTTTTTATTATCCCTGCTCCCGCTTCCGCATTAGCTTTTGCCATCAGTGCTTTAATATCAACAGGTATCTCTTTTGTTTCCCCAGCATTTGTAGCACTAGCTTCTTCTACTTCTAAATGATATCCTCTTTGTGATACCTGAAGCTTTGGCTTGTATAAAATGTTAGCTACAAAGCCAACAAGCATTGCAATTAAACTAGCAAGTAGTATTGCCGCAACGATTTTATTTAACTCTATTCCGGACATAAATCTTATTAGTGTTATTAACCAAATATATGCATCAAAATGTCATGATTATAAGTCTTCCAAGCCCCAACGTGCCCTCGGTTTAAAGCTTACATCGTTTATTATACCAGCGTAAAAACGCTCCAGTCCAGCAAAAGCTATCATTGCTGCATTATCCGTACATAAGTTTATTGGCGGTGCAACAAAATTATACCCACTTTCCTGCGCAACAGATAAAAGTGTAGATCTTAGGGCTTTATTAGCTGCGACGCCTCCCGCAACCACTAAAGTCTTACCTGCTGCTATTTTTTCATATTCATTAATAGCATATTTTGTTTTTTTGTAAATAATATTGCTAATAGCTTTCTGAAAGCTTGCTGCCACATCACAAATATCCTGCTCCGACAACATTCCTAACTGTTCTATTTTTATCCTTACTGCTGTTTTTAAACCAGAGAAAGACATATCGCAAGTTTTCTGGTTAATCATTGGCATAGGTAATTCAAATCTATTTCCGTTACCATTTAGGGCCTTTTTTTCTATTTCTGGTCCACCCGGAAAACCGAGATTCATCATTTTAGCTACTTTATCAAAAGCTTCTCCTATTGCATCATCTAAAGTTTGGCCAAGAATCTTATATTTACCAAGACCTAGTATAGCTACATACTGGCAATGCCCGCCGCTAGCAAGGAGCAGTAAATAAGGATACTCAACCTGATCGGTTAATCTAGCCGTTAAAGCATGCCCCTCAAGATGATTGATAGCAATAAAAGGTTTTTTAAGTACGCTGGAGATCGCTTTTGCAAACATAGCACCTACAATAACGCCGCCAATAAGGCCTGGTCCGCTTGTTGCAGCTATAACATCAATTTCCTTGATATCCATTTTTGCTTCAGATAAAGCTAGATTTATAGCTTTCTTTAGATGTTTCATATGAGAGCGAGCTGCAATCTCAGGGACTACCCCTTGAAATATTTCATGCTCGCTCTTTTGAGAGATAACGATGTTCGAAAGTATACAACGATTAGAGTCAATAATTGCCACCCCAGTATCGTCACAACTGGATTCTATCCCAAGAACTCTAATATATTCAGACAATTACCTTGCTCTCTTCTAATCTTTTAACATTAAAGCTTACTTATTTACCATAGCTTGTAAACTTTGGCTTATACGTTAGCCTTTTCTAAAAAGTAGTTCAACCTTCTGGCAAAAGCACCAGCATCTTCAACAGGTTGGCCTTCAATAACACAAGCTTGATCAAACAATAAATGGACAAGTTGCTTATTTTCTTCTTCATGTTCCGTGCTGTCTATTTGGCTGAGGATTTTTTTTACAATTTTATGGTTAGGATTAACTTCAAGGATTTTACTAGAGGCTGCAGATAACTGCTTTTGTTCTATTAAAAATCTTTCCATTCTTATATCCATAGCTCCTTCACCTACCGCAAGACAAGCAGGGCTTGATGTTAATTTTTTTGAAATTTTTACGTCTTTAACTAAACTACCTAATGTTTCTTTAAAATAACCGATTAACTTCTCGTTAGAAGAATCATTATTTTCCTTTGAGCTTTCTTTCTGATCAACCTTATTTTCAGCTGAATCAGTTTTATTTAGATCTATATCAGCTCTGGTTACAGACTTAATTTGAATGTCTTTATAACGACCGTTAACATTGACCCAGAAATCATCAACAGTATCAGTAAAGAGCAAAACATCGATTCCTTTACTTAAAAATCCTTCTATCTGAGGGCTGTTTTTAAGTTTAGTTGCATCTTCTCCGCTTAAATAATAGATGGTTTTCTCATCACCTTTACAATTATCCAGATATTCGTCGAAGCTGATCATTTTGTCATGCAAGGCGCTTCTAAATACACAAACTTCTAATAATTTTTCATGATCAGAGGTAACTTCACATAATCCTTCTTTTAATGCTCCACCAAAATTATTCCAGAAAACAAGATACTCTTCGAAATTTTCATCCTTTTTCTTTTTAAGTTCAGTAAGAACTCTTTTTGTAATGGAGTTTTTAATTTTTTCTATAGTAGAGTTATGCTGCAGAGTTTCTCTACTAATATTGAGCGGTAGATCCTCCGAATCTACTACACCTCTTAGGAAACGTAGGTATGGCGGGACAATATCTATATTTTCATCGGTAATAAAAACTCTTTTTATGTATAATTTTACTCGGCACTTACGATCCGGATGAAATAAATCAAAGGTTTTGGTAGACGGAATAAATAGTAAGTTAGTAAATTCAACCGTACCTTCGTTTTTATTATGCATTATTATCCACGGATCATCAGGAGAGAACGAAACGTTTTTGTAGAATTCCTTGTATTGTTCTGGTTCAATATCACTCTTTGGGCGCATCCATAAAGCTGAAGAAGAATTGACTTTGTTTGCTACCCCGTCATCATCCGTAAAATAAATAGGAACAGCTATATGGTCTGAATAATTCTTAACTATATGTTTTAATCTAAAGTGGTCAAGAAAGGATTCTTCAGCTTCCTTTATGTGGAGCAATACTTCTGTCCCACGGGAAAAATCAATATCTACATCAGCTACGGTATACTCACCGTTACCATCTGAACTCCAGGAATACACCTTATCCTCACCGGCTTTTCGTGAAGTAACGGTAATTTGATCAGCTACCATAAAGGCAGAATAGAAGCCGACACCGAACTGTCCTATCAACATATTATCTTTTTTATTGTCTCCAGAAAGTTGACTGAGAAAATTTTGCGTGCCGGATTTAGCTATAGTACCGAGGTTTTCTTTCAAATCCTGCTTATTCATACCTATGCCGTTATCTCTAACTGAGATCGTTTTGGCATCCTTATTGATTTTGATATGAATCTTAAATTCCGGATCATCTGCAATTAAAGTGCTATCAGTCTGGGCAAGGTATCTTAACTTATCACAGGCATCGGAGCTATTAGAGATCAGCTCACGCATGAATATTTCTTTATTCGTATAGATGGAATGAATCATTAAATGCAAAACTTTACCTATTTCTGCATCAAATTTATTTTTTTCCTCAGTCATAATTTTCCCTTAAATTGTTGCTTGATTCATATGATATATAGTTACTGAAAAGTAAAATTCAAATATGGTAGCAAAAAATATTTTATAAAATTATTATGCTATTTCTCTATTAATATTCTCAAGGCAGATTTTCTCTGTTACTTTCTGCAGTTTTTCCACTCTTTCAATTAAATAAAGTAACTCTTCCTTGGTAACCCTATATTCGTAGTTATACCTAGCATCAATATAGGCTTTTGCAAGCAACTCAAAACATTTTTTTTGCTCGTCAGTTTCACAAGGAAATATTTTAAATAATTCATGGTTATAACTCCTAGCCATTTGGCTAAGTTGTAATATGTCATGAAGTTTTGGTTTATAACCTGTAAAAACTAGCAGAATAGTGCTGTAAAAACTCTCTGTAGCTTGATGAAGCTCCAAAAGCTCCTTTGTTAAAATCCTTTCTTTCCAGAGCATGAAAGGTATCAATAAAAAACGATGCACCTTTGCCAAACCAGTGTTTATAATCTTTTTGTGCTATTTCTTTTCTTTTTTCCGTTGGTAGCTCTTTTGCTTCTGATAGTTTAAATTCACCACTATCATAAAGTAGCACTCCTTCCTTTTTTATATCGGTAAAAAAATACTGCCCCTGTTCTAGATGCTCGTTTACGACGTTAATAGATTCCAGAACAATAGTTACTAAGGGTTCTTTTAATCCTAAACCACGAAGTCCTTTTTTTTTCCAGTCTTCTTTTTATATTATCCTCTATCCGAAAGCGGGCCGCTCCACCTCCATATTTTCCTTTGACTATAACCATAATGTCAAAATTACTCTGGTAACTGTAAAGTATATGGCCTTCAGTGTACCAATCCTGTACCCACGTTCCTTTTGCGTAAGAACCAAAAAGGATAATCATAGCTATTTTATCTCTAGCTGAAGCCAGAATTTCCTCTGTAACCCTTGCTAATCTTTCCCGAGCTATAAGAGAACGTGGGGGTAGAGTGGTTTTCACAATAAATTTAATCTATGGTTTTTCAAAGCACATAGCAATACCCATCCCTCCGCCGATACACAAGGTAGCAAGAGCTTTTTTAGCTGATATTTTTTGCATTTCGTGCAATAAAGTCACTAAGACTCTAGCACCACTTGCTCCAATCGGATGGCCAATAGCGACAGCGCCGCCATTAACATTAACTTTGCTCGTGTCCCATTTCATCTGCTCATTAACGTAACATGCCTGCACGGCAAATGCTTCATTTGCTTCTATGAGATCAAGGTCATCAACACTCCATCCTGCTCTTGCCAACGCTAATTTCGCAGCCGGCACCGGACCTGTACCCATGATTGAAGGATCAACCCCGCACATACCAGTTGAAACAATTCTAGCAATCGGGTTTAAATTATATTTTTTGACTGCTTCTTCTGAAGCAACCAGTACTGCCGCTGCACCATCGTTTATGGTTGAGGCATTACCGGCTGTAACAGTACCGGCAGGATCAAATGCCGGCCGTAGCTTGCTTAGAACTTCTAGGGAAGAATCTCCTCTTACCCCTTCATCGTAATCAAAGATTTTTGTTTCTTTTTTCAGTTGCACTTCAATCGGTACGATTTCATTTTTAAATCTACCATTTTTTTGAGCGGCTGCTGCTTTTGCTTGTGATTTAACTGCAAATTCATCCTGCATTTCTCTGGAAATGTTAAATTTTTTGGCAATATTTTCTGCTGTAATCCCCATTGCAACACCCGAAAAAACATCAGTTAAGCCATCATACATCATAAAATCAATTAATTTCTCATCACCAAATTTCCTGCCGCTCCTAATGTAAGTACCGTGCATTCCAAGAGACATATTTTCCTGTCCTCCTGCAATAATTAAATCAGCTTGTTTGCAAGCAATAGCATTCGCAGCTATTGATACCGCCTTTAACCCCGAACCACAAACTTTATTGATAGTAACGGCCGGAACGGATGTATCCATACCTGCTTTAATAGCAGCCTGACGAGCGGGATTCTGCCCTGATCCGCCGGTAATTACCTGTCCTAATATTACTTCGCTGATTAATTTATTATCGACTTTACTGTCATCTAATATAGCTTTAATTACGCTTGCACCAAGCGTAGGAGCTGGAATTTGTGACAAACTCCCTAAAAATGAACCTACCGCAGTTCTTTTAGCATGTGTAATAAATACTTCCTTCATTTTTTTATACCTCTCTTGATGCTAATTAAATTTTGGTTGCACAACCACTGAGTATATTGTTTCTTAAATTTCTGGTCATTATTTATCAAATAGTTTATATGACCACCGTCAACCGATATAAGTGTAGATTTTTTTATCCCCTTTTGCAAAGGAACTATTGAAGAAATAGGAACAATTTGATCGTCTTTAGCTGAAATAATACAGGTTGGAACATCGATTTTTTCTAAAGAAACAGGCTGATCATTAATATATATGGTGTTACTAATTAGGGCATTTTTAGCAATTATTTCATCTAGAATCTCGTTATATACCGAAACTGGAATTTCTATACCTGACTGTAACCATTGCTCAATACGCAAATATTTTTCTCTCGCTTCTTGCGTTTTGAGAGCAAAATACTTATTTACCTTTGTTTGATAATGGCTTGGAAACAGCATAAAAAACATCATTTGTATATAAATTTGGGGTACTGTGTCTAAGCCGTATATAGCTTTTTTTATCTGTAAAGCTTCTGATAAAAAGTACGGAGCAGCAAAATGCGAATAGTCCCAAGGTGTAGTAAGCAAAGTTAGAGATTTTATATTGTTATAAATAAATGTAGAGAAGATTGCTATATTTCCTCCTATACAGTGTCCGACCAGATTTGGCTGAGTCGATGTTCTATCCTGGACAAATCTTACAGCTTTAGCAACGTCCTTTGCATAATCATATAATTTCAAAGTGTCTTTGGTTTCTTTCCATTCAAGTAAGTAAACATCACCAAATGATTTAACATATTCAATATAATTCTGCTTTCGGTTTAAAAACAATATCGCAGGAGAGTTAAATAGAGAAGGTACTATGACAAAATTTTGATTAGAGGATGTGCCTGATTTAAATAACCATAAATTAGAAAGTTTAGAATTGTAACCAGATTTTATAGCACCTAATTTGTAATTATCCCATCCTTGGTCTAAATCTAAATATTTACAGTAATCTTCTTGATATATTTTATGTAACTCATTACAAAAAGAAAACATGTTTACCTGTATTTGCGCTTGACGGGTTATTTAAAGCTGATTATAATCCCTTAAATTTTTTATCGTTGACTTACGGCTTTACAAGGTTTTTTAAATCACTATTTAGATATAAAGAAGCTTTGCAGCCTTACGACTAAAAATAACTTAAAACAGAACATATTTTAAGTTTTTTTTTTGTCATAGGTGTTATTAAGCAATGTCGCAATCAGACTCAGATCATTTTAAAAGTAAAATCAGAACTATTTTTTGGCCTATAAAAAGATATGAATTAGCTAAATTCATACCGATGGCCGCTTTGATGTTTTGTGTTTTATTTAACCAAAATATTTTAAGAATCTTAAAAGACAGCATATTAATTTCTGAGATTAGTGCCGAGATAACAAGTTTTGCAAAAGTATATTGTGTAACTCCAGCTGCAACCATATTTGTTATTATCTATGCAAAACTTATAAATCATTTAACTTTTGAGAAAATATTCTACCACCTTGTCTCTTTTTTTACTGGTTTTTACGTGATTTTTGCTTTCATATTATATCCCAATATCGATTTTTTTCATATGAATGGAGAAAAATTGGATTACCTGATGTCTGCCTACCCTCATTTTAAATGGTATATAGCTATTCTCGGTAATTGGGGTTACATAATATTTTATACTTTATCTGAATTATGGCCTAACGTTTTTTATATTTTGCTTTTCTGGCAATTAGCTAACGAGATAACTTCTACTAAGGAAGCAAAAAGATTTTATACTTTATTTTCCTTATTCGGTAACTCTTCTGTAATCGTTGTGGGCCTCCTTATGCTAAATTTATCTTCCGAAGAAAGCATAACCAGAAAATTATTTACTATCTCTGATAGCAAAATACTGCTTACTCAAGTATCAACAAGTTTCGTTGCTCTTTCTGCGATATTTTCATGCTTACTTGTTAGATACATAACAAAAAGAGTGATGACTAATCCCAATTTATATTTAAGGCCGCCGGAAGAATTATCAAAAAATAAAATGGGACTAATCGAGAGTTTTAAATATATCGCTCGTTCAAAATATCTGTGGTTGATGCTTATTTGTTCAGCCTCATTTGGGTTGTCCATGAACTTAGTAGAAGCCGTGTGGAAAGCAAAGATTAAAGAACTTTATCCAAGTGTTACGGAATTTGCAGCTTTTAGCAGTATTTACATTCTCTGGACTGGAGTTGTAATAATGATCCTAACTGTAGTAGGAACTAACATAATGCGCACTAGAAGCTGGTTTACTGCTGCAGTTATTACCCCAATTGTTATTCTAATTACCGGAAGCATGTTTTTTGTGCTAGTTGTTTTCGATGAGGTGATTTTTTCTTTTTATGAAGGTGCAATTATCACTACCCCTCTTGCACTTGCAGTGTCGGTAGGGGCAATTCAAAATATTCTCTCAAAAGGCTCGAAATATTCTATTTGGGATACCTCAAGAGAGATGCTATATATTCCTCTTGACCAAGAACTCAGAACTAAAGGTAAAGCAGCTGTAGATGTAATTAGCCCTAAAATTGGAAAATCTGCTAGCGGTCTTGTTCAATCCGTGATTTTTACTATATTACCGACAGCTACATATAATAGCATTTCTTCTAGTTTAATGGTGATATTTATAGTTGTCTGCTTATTATGGATATATTCAGTAAGAAAAATATATTTTGAATATCAGAAAATAGTTTAAAACACTTCTATTAACTAACAAATTTCTGCGGTATCCACGACGCCAGAAACGACTTTAGCTTTTCTCTAAGCTAGAAGTTTTGCCCAATACCAAAATATAACTGAAAGGCTTTATCAACCTTTTTCCTTGGTTTAATCGGAAAACCTATATCTAGCCTTAGAGGTCCAAAATCAGTAAAGTACCGCATGCCCGCTCCAAAACCATGGAACATTTTTTTACCAAGCGCTGGAGTAGTGGAACTAAATACGTTGCCACTGTCAAAAAATACTACGAGACCAATATCATTTTTTATCTTAGTTCTAAGTTCAAGGTTACTTAAAATCATCGAACGGCCTCCGATCGGATGATTTTTTTGGTCAATCGGTCCTGCAAGCTGATAAGCATAACCTCTTACGGACCCAACCCCACCTGTATAAAACCTTTCGTTCGCCGGTATTTTTGCCGATTTCGTTCCGCTAATTACCCCAGCCGAAACCTTTATGGCTATAACCGGATCAAACTTAACTCTAAAAGGAGTGTATTTAGCTGCTATAACTTCATTTTTAAAGAAAGATCTAGCTCCTGTTTTTGTAGGAAAAAAAGGTTCTGTTTTAAACTGCAATTCAAGACCTTTATGAGTATTTAAAATATTATCTCTTGTATCGCGCTTGAGAAATAATGGAATCGAGAGAAAAGAAAAGTCCTTTGAACCTTGCGTCTCTTTAACAACACTATAAGAATATTTACCCGAAACACCAGCCGTCCATATATTAGTTAGTTTTCTTTCTATACCGACAGATAACATACCTTCTCTATTATCATAAGCTTTTGAGGTAGTATTTTCTCCGGAAAGTCCTATTTTTAAAGTTTGATTATCTTGTTTATAAAAAGGTTTGGTAAATTCAAGATCAATAATTTGTTCCTTCTGATTGCCAGAAATTTCAGTCTTTACCGTTTCCCCGTTACCAAAAAAGTTTTTATGATTCCACCCCAGTGTAGTACCAAAACCTAAATCGGTTCCATAACTAAAACCAGCTTTTACGCTTCTATGTTTCTGTTCTTTTAAATCAAATACTATTGGTACTTTACCCTTATTGTCGGTATGATCTGGTATTTCAGTGTTTATTATTGCAAAAAGTCCTGTCTTTTGAAGAGAACCTTGGGCTTCTTGGAGGAAAGAAGGCCTAAAACATTGATCATTTTTAAATGGAATTAATTTTTTAACGTAATCCGGATTTACAGAACGTAGGCCTTTAAAATCAACCGATTTAATTGTTGCATATGGCCCTGCATTAATTATAAAATTTATCATCATAGTATAATCGGAATTATCGATAATAGCTTCATGCGTTACCTCTAAACTTAAGAGGCAGTTATTCTTTTCGATATTTTTAGTGAGTACTTTTTCGGAATCTATAACATTAGCGGCTACTGCGAAATCTCCTTCCTTAATTTTAAGCCCGGTAATATCCGGAATGTTTATGTCATGATTACTGTTTTCTGCATATTTCAGAATAATTTTTTTTACTTTATACCTTTCCCAGCCATTCACATAAAAAATAATGGAATTTTCTGTTTCTGGAAATTCAGTCTCGATAGTTGCATCATAGTACCCTTCGGAATGTAAATATCGTAAGAAAGATTTTTTACCTTCGCTTTCCCAGTAAGCTTTTTGGTTTATTGTGTTATATAACTTGGCCGTTTTTTCCATATTTCGGGCGAGTTCGTTCAGTTTTTTCATAACTGATTTTATAGAACTTTCAACTTCCGGCTGTTCTTTAATAATTAACTTAATAGAAGTGTATTTTGATTCCTTTGCAAGCGCCACATAAGGTACAATAATAAGGCAAACTGTAGCTAGTAGTATTATTGCATAACAAAAAAAATTTTTATTGCTCATTACATAGTTCTACTTATTTACTTAGACCTCAAAAGGTCCAGACGATAATCCGTTAATAAATTGAAACATATATGGATTATCTGTTGTATCCATTTCCTCTTTAGTTCCAGACCATTGGATTTTGCCATTGTGGATTAAAACCACTTCTTTAGCAATTCTTCTAACACTATTCATATCATGAGTAATAGCTATTGTTGTTGCCCCTAGTTCTTCTCGAATTTTAATAATTAAATCATTAATAACATTGGCCATGATAGGATCAAGACCCGTAGTTGGTTCGTCAAAAAATATAATTTGGGGATCTGTACAAATTGCTCGCGCTAGAGATACTCTTTTTTGCATTCCTCCTGATAATTCCGCTGGATACAAGTTTAATATCCTCTCGGAAAGTCCAACTGACTTTAGCTTTTTGAGAGCTAATTCTTTTATTTCATCTCTTTTTAAGGAATATAATTTCTGGGCAAAGAAAGTGATATTTTCACTGACACTTAAGGAATCAAATAATGCTCCTCCCTGGAAAAGGAAACCACAATTTTCTAAAATTTTTAAGCGAGCTTTAGAGGAAATATTTACTGTTTCTTGATCATCCAAAGTTATGCTTCCCTTATCCGGCGTTAGAAGTCCTATAATTGTTTTAATTAAAACCGACTTTCCCGTACCTGAACCGCCCAGAATAACAAGAGAACTGTCTTTTTTTACATCAAGGTCTATCCCGTCAAGCACTTTATGATTACCAAATGCTTTGTGTAAATTACGAACTTTTATTTTTATATTATCTGTCATAACGTAATAAATTAACTGAAAAATAACTCAGTAATTAAATAATTACTCAGTAAAATTAGTATTGAAGACGATACCACGGCATCAGTAGTTGCTGTTCCAACACCTCTAGCTCCCTTATTTGAATGATAACCATGATAACAGCTCATTATTGCTATTATAAAACCAAATACCGCAGCTTTAACTAAACCGGAAACTACATCTATAGTTTCTAGATACTCAACTGTATTTTTAATATAAGTAATACCATTAAAACCAAGTTTATAAACACTAACTAGATAACCGCCCATTACCCCTATAATATCTCCAATTAGCACTAGGCACGGCATAGTAAGTACAGCTGCGATCACTCTTGGAACTACCAGATATTTAATTGGGTCAGTAGATAAAGTAAATAAGGCGTCAATTTGTTCGGTGACTTTCATTGTACCTATTTCAGCTGCAATCGAAGCTCCTACTCTTCCTGCTACCATAAGACCGGCAAGTACAGGACCAAGTTCCCTGGTTATAGAAAGAACGACAACCGTTGCAATTGAACTTTCAGCAGAAAATCGTGAAAAACCTGTATAGCTTTGCAGAGCTAAAACTGCTCCGGAAAAAACGGCAGTCATTGCTACTACCGGTAAGGAAAAATAGCCTATAGAAATTATCTGACGTAAAATTAAACTCAAATAGAATGGCCTCCTAATCAACCCGCTAATAGTTTTTGCAATAAAAATTGAAAGGATTCCAACTTTCTGAAAAAAATCAAGAGCCTGGCGTCCTATATATTGTAGAGGTAAAAACATAATCATTTTATATTATTTTAGGTTTAACATAATTAATAGCATCAAAACTGGTATATGTTAATATTTATAAAATTTATGATATCTATTGCCAAGCATAGTTAATATTTCATAACCGTTTGTTCCGGCTAGATTCGCAATTTTATCAAGGCTCATATTTTTTCCTATAATTTCTACAGTTTGTCCTAAAAATAATTCTTCCGGCGGTATTTTAGTAACATCAACGGTAATTAAATCCATTGACACTCTACCTATTACGGGAGCTGGTTTATCATTAATAAATACTATTCCCTTGTTACTTAACGACCGTGGATATCCGTCAGCATACCCTAAAGGCAAAGTAGCAATAAGATGTCTTTCTCCAAGTTCATAAGTTCTATTGTAACCAACATGCTGGCCCTTATCCAGATCTTTTATCTGTATTATAGGGGCTTCCAGGGTTACCGGATTTTTAATAACAGATTCCTGCAGATAAGGAGTTGGATTGACTCCATAAATAGCTACTCCAGGCCGAGCAATGTCAAAATGATATTCCGGTCCTAAAAAAATCCCACTAGAATTTACTAGGCTTTTTTTTGCATTCGGAAATAGAGATGCTAATTGCTTAAATTTCATTAACTGTTCTTTATTTGTCTGATTATCGGGTTCTTCAGAAGAAGATAAATGACTCATAACGCATAAAACATCCAATTCATTAGCATTTTGGACTAAATCATTAAATTCTCCTTCTGGTATACCAAAACGATTCATTCCTGTATCGATATGTAAAAAACAGGATAATTTTTTATTTAATTGATGAGATAGATTTCGCCATAATTCCAATTGTTTAAAGGAATTCAAAACTGGAATAAGATTATAGTTAATAAAATCGTCTCGGTCAGCAGTAAAATAACCATTTAAAACACAGATTTTTAGGTTTTTATGATTTAAATTCTCTTTACTAAATCTTTCCCTTAAGGTTACACCTTCGTCTGTATTGG
The DNA here is from genome assembly GCA_037101405.1 of Candidatus Megaera polyxenophila. Taxonomy (NCBI): domain Bacteria; kingdom Pseudomonadati; phylum Pseudomonadota; class Alphaproteobacteria; order Rickettsiales; family Rickettsiaceae; genus Candidatus Megaera; species Candidatus Megaera polyxenophila. Next base: position 160,585 of record AP017964.1, read on the forward strand.
CTACAAAAAAATACTTACAACCGAAATTAGCAAGGATAGGAGCTATCTGTTCTGCTCCAAGACCATAACAATTAGCTTTAACTGCTGCTCCTACCTCAGTCAGTGTACAAATTTTTTGTAAAGCCCGGTAATTATCCCTTATAATGTCCAGATCTATTGTAAGAGTACATTTTGAAGTAATCATTTTTTATTTTTATAGTATTCCACTACTTTTTCTTCTATTTCTGGAATTAAAAAAGCGGAAATAGAACCACCAAGACTGGCTATTTCTTTTACTAATCTTGAAGAAATAAATTGGTTTTTTTCTGAGGCTGGTAAAAATATAGTTTCTATATTCCCATTTAATCGTGAATTCATGCACGCCATTTGGAATTCATATTCAAAATCAGAAACGGCCCTAAGTCCCCGTACAATTATACTTGCCCCCATTTTACTTGCAAAATTTACAAGTAGACCGTCAAACTTCATAACTTTTACATTACTAGCAATACCATATTTTTCTAGATAAATCTGAGCAAGCGCACATCTCTCTTCTATAGAAAACATAGGATTTTTGCTATAAGAAGTAGAAATTGCTAGTACTAACTCATCAGTAATTTTACTGGCTCTGGCAATTATATCCGCATGGCCATTGGTTATTGGATCAAACGTTCCAGGGTATATTCCTATTGTTTTCTTGGTCATATTCAGGCAATTATTTTACAATAACCTTTCTTATATAATAAATCTGTAGGTCATAGCAAGTATTATAAGAAATTAGCTGGTTGTTTCTTATTTCTATTAACTATATCGCTTTTTGCTTTTAATTAATTTTCCGAAAATATTTTTGTATCAAAAGTGAAAATATGGCGCTGTGGTTGGTATTTATCAAAATCGACCACCTTCACTTGACAAGAAAATTTTCCATTGGTATAAGTCCCTATAACACGTTTCCAAAAATTTAAGCCTTTGTGATTTTCAGGAATAACAGACACTTCCCAGATACCAGAATATTTATTAAAAACTTCCCACGCGGCCTCTCTAGCGATTCCTTTATTCTGGAACTTAGCGATAACAAAGAATTCTCCCATATTCCAGTTACTACTGCTCTCTTTAGTCTCCTTATCAACTAAAATAAATCCCGCCAATTCACTATTTACTTTAATTAAAAAAGGCCAACGATTTTCATCCTCAAAATAAATTCTAAAGTCAAAACATTCATAAAGGCCATTTGCCGGCATTGACCAATCCTCTGAAATAAAACCGCAATATCGTGACAAATCATATACGTAAAATCTTGCCATATTTTGGATAACTGGATAATCATTATAAGTTGCCGGTACGATTATCGGCCTTAATAATTTACTACTCATTTTTGTTTTATCACCTATATCTACCATAAGCACCAGATTAAAAGTAATTAAGCTGCAAATTATAGAAAAAACATAACAGGAAATCAATTACTTACAAAGCTAACAAAGTTTTAATTTAGACTTTCAGGTAGAATTAATATTTAATAAAGTTGTAATTATTAGGGAAATATTATGGCACAAATTATTACAATAGCCCAGCAAAAAGGGGGAGCTGGTAAAACTACTATTGCAGCCCATATTGCTGTATCTCTTGCTCAAACAGGTAGAAGGGTAGCAGTTATCGATATAGATCCGCAAGGAAGTTTAAGTAGATGGCATCTCTTGCGAGAAAAAAATTCGGAATCGGTTATACCGGTCTTCATTTTGTTGCTAGTTCTGGGTGGAGGATTGAAGGAGTAATCAGTAATCTGCAAAATAAAGTGGATTACATAATTATTGACGCTCCTCCTCACACAGAAACCGAATCGAAGTCAGCTATTAGAGCATCAAGCTTGGTTATTGTGCCTATGCAACCAAGCCCAACCGACCTCTGGGCAACAGAAACAACTATTGATTTTGCAAAAAGTGAAAATATTCCGGCTAAAATTTTAATAAACAGATATAACCCTACGTCAAAAATTAGTAAAGAAATTATAAAACAATTAAAGGCTGAGGTTTTTAAGAATACTATTGGTAATAGAGTGGCATTTAGTTCCTGTTTTTTAAACGGCGTAACCGTAACAGAAAATCAGCCAAATTCTTCGGCAGCAATTGAAATAAAAAATTTTGTTGAAGAGATTCTGTATATTACTGAAAAAGCTGAAGGTAAAGCAGCTAATAGAGTTTTAGAAAAGGCTTAATATAAACACATTAACTTGATTAAAAATATAAACCTAATTATAAGACTTATGAGCTTAAGATAAAGCTATTCTAGATTAAGATTTAAACTCTTTAATTAAATGAGCCAGTTCGAAATTTATTTACTACTATTTACAGATGTTTTAACTGCTAATCTTGCTTTTAATACTTCTTCGGAAATAGTATTAGATACTATGAACCTGTTTGGTAATTACCACAAACAACTCATGTTATCAGTGGCATTAATAGCGTATGCATTTTCGATCGGTATAAATTATATATTAGGAGTAGCATGTTATAAAATTTTAACTCCAGCAAAAGAAGAACAAAACCAGTTAAATACAAAAATCAATAGCATCAAAAATTCTAAGCTGTTAGCGGTCATAATTGCTATTAGTTTTTTACCATTTTTTGGTAAATTTATAGTACTGTTTTCAGGATTTTGCCGTATAAAATTTAAAACGGTTTTGATCATTTCTATTCTTACAAAATTAGTTTACTATAGCTTTTTAATATTTTCTACTTAGCATCTATATGCCTATATACCGCACCTCGGTAAAAAAATTTTTTATCAGCGAAGTAACTGAATTTATTTTTGCTAATTTTGAAAATCATTTCGATAATTTAAAAATTATTCTGCCAAATGGGCATCTCTGTAATTATGTACAAAAAAATATAGTAAGTAAATTAGGTACAACAATATTACCTAATATTATACCAATAAATGATATCAGCTCCTCTCTAGAAGATAGTTTCCAGATACCTTCACAGCAAATTGGAAAAATAACGAGCTTAGAAGAGAGAATAATTTTAACAGAAATTATCAACTCCTATGATAAGTTAAATTATACTCTCCCCCAAACTATCAGTTTAGCTAGTTCGCTTGCAAAATTATTCTTCGAATTTGAAGCTAATAACATTGAGTTTAATAAATTAAAAAACATTCCCACTTTAGATCAGGCAGAACATTGGCACTTTATTTATGATTTTTTAGAATTTGCTTATAAAAACTGGCAAGAAAAAATTACTGCTTTAAAAAAATCCACACCTGTCCAGCACCAAAAATTAATATTTAATGCTGAATTAAACAGAATCAGAGATGCTAAAAATTACACGGTTATTGCCGGTGTAATAGGTAATAACCAAATAACAAAGGATTTTATTGTTGAAATATCTAAATTAAAAAATGGTTATATTATCTTGCCGCCGTTTGTTGCACCGGACCAATTAGAATTAGCTAAACTACTTCCTGAAGAGCCTTTATACAATATAGGTAAATTGCTAAATCAATTATCTGTAGATCTCCAAAATGTTCCATATTTAGGCAAAATAGCTATACCCTCAATGTTAGATAATTTGTTACTTAAAAGTGCGTCTGGGAATTGCAGAAATGAAATAAAATATGTGGAATTTGATAACATATTTCTAGAAGCAGAGTATGTTGCAGCAAAATGTTATGAGGCTTTAACAGTAAAGCCAGATGCTAAAATTGCAGTCCTGATTTCTGATGATAAAATAAAAAATTATTTTATTGCTAAATTTGATAAATATGGCCTCAATTTCTCCGATTTGCTTGGAGAAAACATTTTAAACCTCCCATTAACTGGCCTGATGCTCGAAATAGCTAAAAACATTTGTCAGGAATTTTCTTTGCAGGATTTTATAAGCCTAATTTTGCACCCTTTAATCATTTGTGATGAAACAAGAAAATTAAAACAATTAATTGCCAAGCACAATAGATTTAGCCAAAATATCAATGATATAACTAAAATAATTGATGGTAATTTTACTGACCAAACACAATTAAATAAACTACATAATATTTGTAGAGTATTCAGCCATAAAGTTAGAAACCATAATTTTAGCACTTTTCTTATTGAAACTATGGAAGCTGTAAAAATAATATACCCTAATTTATGGCAAGGGTTTTACAATAATAAAATTACAAACGTTTTTACAGAAATCGTGCAAGTTACAGAGCATATTAAGCTTCCTGATCCAGAAAATTTTCCGGATATTCTTAAAGAATTAATTTCTGGCGGACGTATTTATAATGATCCAGACAATAGATCCATAATTATCTGCTCTCCTAACGAAGCAACACTTATAAATTATGATTTAATAATACATACAAGTTTTGTTTTGAATTCATATCCATTACCACAAATGGGGAGTCCATGGTTAAATAAGCAAATGATTGAACAAATAGGACTCGATTCTTGGACTGCACGGTTTGGGAATTCGATGTATGATTTTTATTTGAATTTACATAATAAAAATGTGCTAATTACCAGATCAATTAAAACTGGCAATTCTTCGGCATCTATACCGTCACCTTTTTTGTTAACCCTGAAACATATATTAAAAGAAAATCTGAATCAGAGTTTTATCTCCACAGATTCTACAATTAATAACCTTAACAAGCAGTCTGTAGAGCACGCCTTTGCCGAAACCTTCCCTGAGCAAATATCAGCTACAGATATAGAAACTTTAATTCGAACTCCCTATAATTTTTATGCAAAAAAAATTCTCAATTTAAAAATTCCTCAGGAAATAGAAGAAACACCAGGATTATCAGAATTTGGAAATTTCTTTCACAAAGTCGTTGAAATATACACAAAAAATTATGCCTCCGATCCCCTAATTGCCTTAGATAGATTTAAAAATTATGCTAAGGAATTACTATCAGCGAGCGTATTTCCAAAACAAACAACAGCTTTTTGGCAAACCAAGATTGAGGCTATAGCTAATGATTTCATCATATTTGATCATAAGAGGCGGCAAAACCTAAAACAAATCGTTGTAGAAGCTCGTGGAGAACTCACAGTCGCTATTGCCGGTAAAAAAATAAAAATTGTCGCAATAGCTGACCGTATTGAAATAAATAAAGAAAATAAAGCAACAATAATTGATTATAAAACCGGTTCTATACCGACAAAAAAACACGTCTTCTCAGGCCTAAGCCCACAGCTAATTATTGAATCGATTATATTACTTGACGGAGGTTTTGGCAAGCTAGGAAGCATAGAGGCAGAAAGTTTGGTTTATGTTAAAATTAATAGCAAAAGCCCCTATATTTCTTTAACTGAGATAGCAATTAATAAAGAAGATATCCAAAAACACAACCAAGGGCTAATAAATTTACTTACCCATTATATTACAACTGGCCAGTATTTTATAGAACCCAATTTAATGAACTACGACGATTATTGGCATTTAGCAAGAAGGTCATAAAAATATCGTTTCTAGGTTAAATACCTTTGTAATCATCAAATACAGCTTGTTTAGGAAAAACCTGTTAATTCCCTACACTCTCTTCCACAACTCATTTTTTATATAGCCGCAGGGAGAAATAGTTACAACCTCCTCCATGCTTTTTAGCTTTCTTTCGGCAGGGTAAAGCTGATTGTAGTGCCCATTCTTTTACTTTCGGCTTTGATTGTTCCGCCGTGTACTTCAATAACCTTTTTACACACCGCAAGGCCTACTCCTCTTCCACCGGCAAAACTTTCTGTCCTTGAACTAACCGTAAATTCTTCAAATACTTCGTCTAATTCACTTGGTGGAATCCCTATTCCCTCGTCACTAATGCTGAAAATTATCGTTTCATTATCATTATCCCGTTTGATGCTAATTGCAATAGTTCCGCTTTTGGCGTAATTGATACTATTGATAATTAAATTATCTATTGCCTGGCTTAGGTAGTATTTATCAATATTTAAGATGATCCCCTCTTCAATATCCAGCTGCCAGTTCCTTCTGCTGGTCTCTGGCCCTTCTTGCCAGTGAATAGTACTTTCTTCCTCATTCTCGTATAGCTTGCGGCAAAGAGTAACCCTATCCTCTACTAGCTGACTAAAGTCCGTTTCTACCAGTTTTAAGTCATAACTTGGTTTATTCAGTTTTGAGAGGCTTGATATATTCGAATCAAATACCTCAAGACGAAGCGAGCTATCTAGTATCGTTTTAGCTGCTACTTTTCGCTGCTCATCATTTAACTTATCATAATCCTGCACCAGTACCTGAGCCATGCTCGATATCCCCGTCATCGGAGCGTGATATTCATGCGTTATATTGCGAATAAAACGTCCTTTTAATGCTTCTGCTTCCCTGGTCTGCTCCTTGTACATGTTTATCCGGCCACTTAGATGCTCGTTCTTTTCTTCAGTTAGCTCCTGATGCTCTTGTTTGGGTTTGAAAAACATTAATAATACCGCTCCGGCAAGTATTACCACATATATGGATACAAACTCAGGTGAACCGACTGTAAAATCAATCTCATTTATTCCAGCATAATATTTATATAGCTCTAAACCAAAGTAAAACCCTACTATGCTCATCCCTATCCCAAGCCGCCAACCGGTTAGAATCGTCGCTATTAATATATTCAGTACAAACAGGGCAAATTGTAACTGGCCAAATTTATTGACCATCACAAAGAAAACGGCAAATACAATCAACATATAGAAAATTACTATGTGCCACGCTACCTGCACTATAATCTCATGCTTTATCCTCGGCGGCCAAATCGGATACATCGCTATTACCACCCCTGTAACCATCATGATCTGATAAACAACTACAATCACCTTGCTTTGATCGCCTACAAGCTCTAACCTGGTCGAATACATGGTGCTAAAACCATATATTATAAAATATATCCCAAGCCACATGTAATTAAGCTCATCTTTTGGGGCTCTCTCCTTGCAAAACTCAATAAAGCTAAAATCCTGAATATTTCTTATTAAAGCTGATATCATCCGGTTATTTTCCTTCTTGCTCTTTTCCAAATAGCTATAATCCTTAATCCCGACCCAGCCACCTGCCTGCTTAAATATATAATGAAAGCCAAAAAGAACTAGCATATTGACGAGCATTCCTATCAATATAGTATCAGCTTTCACTTCAAAAATATTACCAACTAACACAACAAAAAAACCTGCCACCATTGCTGCCGACACTGACTTTTTTGTGCTACGGAAACCAAAAATGGCTAGTAATAAGGGCACAGTTACAATTGGTAAATAAAAACTTGCTGAAGTCATTACTATACTAAGTAAATTAGCTTTTGAGAGAGCTAGATAAATAGCAAAAATACCTAATAAGAAAGAAAATATTTTTGAAATAGTTAATTTATTAATACCAATATTTAATGTTTTACTTATATCATTAGCAAATAATACTGCTGCAGAATTAATGCTAGAATCAGCTGTGGACATAGCTAATGAAGCTATACCTATTATAATTAATCCTTTAAGTCCTGAAAAAGCATAATTATCGGCTACATAATTCATTATCTGAGTCGGTTGCAATTCTGGATTAACTACTCTAACTAACAGCGATATCCACCCGCTAAATAATTCGATAAGCACGAGTAAAATGGCTGCTATTAGCCAAGCTTTTTTGAGTTGACCAATACTTTTTCCCATAGAAACTCTTTGAAAACCTGTAGGATCCATGCTTGGTAAAGCAAAATACAGTATTAAAGGTATCATTTCCCAAAACTTAGGGTTACCTAAATTAAATACCTCTTTATAATTAAAATTTGCTGTTCTGATCACATCATTAAAACTGAAATTATTTTCACTTGTGATATGGTTATAAATAATTACACCTATGAGAGGTATAACAAAGCCGAAAGTACAAAACTGGACTACATCAGTATGGGTTACAGCTCTAATACCACCAAAAGTGGAATATAATATTACTATCGTTGACGCTAATAAAAGAGCATATATAGAATCTATTCCTAAAAAATAGTTAAATACATTGCCAAAAACTTTAAATTGTACCGCTATTATCCCTATAGTTCCTAAAATTCCACAAACTGCTGTTATTAATCTTACTTCAATACCATACAAATTGCCCATTGCTTCTGCTACAGAAGTGCTACCTAAAAATTCTCCCATCCTTGGAACTAAAAGATACGCAGTTATAACTAAAGAAATGCTCATACAAATCGAAGGTATTAGATAATACAATCCATCAGAATAAGTATTAGAAAGTGTAACAAATAATCCGCTACCACTTGCCCAAGTTGCAACTATAGTTGCAACCAACGCTCCTGTAGAAAAATTTCTTCCACCTAACGCATAATCTTGAATTGTTTTAACTTTCTTACCAGACTTAAGACCCACAACAAGGTTGGTAACCAAAAACGCTATAAAAATAATCGCAATCATCCCTTGACATTCAATAGATAATAGTTTATACTTAGGTTTATAATAAGGTGAAGAATTATGAACTTTTTTGAATTTAACAAACAGTTTCCTACTGAACTTGATTGTATAAAGTACTTTATCACAATTAGGTATAATAATAAACCCGTTTGCAGACATTGCGGGAGCGACAGATTAACACACAGAAGAGATACACCTAAAAATTTTCAATGTATCTTCTGTAATAAAGGTTTCTCAATCTTCAAAGGGACAATATTTGAGAAGTCTGACACTGATTTACGTAAATGGTTTTATGCTATTCACTTGTTTTTAAATAGTAAAAAAGGTATATCAGGCTACCAACTAAAAAGAGAAATAGGCGTTACTTATAAAACGGCTTGGCGTATGCTTAAGCAAATCAGGCTTGCTATGGGTAATATTGAAAACCAGCAATTTTTTGGTACTTTAATTGAAGTGGATGAGACCTATGTAGGCGGTAGACCTAGGAAGAAAAACAATAGAGATGATGATAACGATAACTTACCACCAGTAAATAAAAGGGGGCGTGGTACTAAAAAGAACGTTGTTGTTGGTTGTATTGATAAGATAAATAAGTCTGTATTTGCTAAAGTTATGATTAAAAACAACGATGGCAAGAAATTAACAGGTAAGCAGCTATTAGATGTATTGAATCAAGTTATAACCCAAGATAGCGTCATTATTAGCGATGAGTTCAAAGGATATAATATCCTCGGTAAGAAAACAAGCCATATCCATTTAAGAGTAGACCATACGAAAGAATATGTAGCCAGCGGTAACATTCACACCAACAATATGGAGAACTTTTGGGGAACTCTAAAGCGTGGAATACTCGGCATATATCACCACGTATCAGCTAAGCATCTTCAAAAGTATGTTGATGAGTTTGCTTTTAGATATAATACTAGAGAAAATGGTTGTGTATTTAATTTGATTTTACAACAGGCGGTTTTCTAACGAATTGAATAGAGAGACTTCCATTTTCTAAACGATTTAAAATACCTTCTATATGTACTTTATGATAAACTTCATATTTTTCATTATTTAAAATACCGTATTTTAAAGCAATAGTTGCTGTAATTTTTAAAGATTTAGCTATGTTTATATCTTTTACTTTAATTATCCCTGTCGCTGCATTAGAAAGGTAATAAGGTGGAAGTAAAACTGATGATTTATTTATTACATCTATTTCATCTTTTTGATGTGTCTGACCATTAACAATTATAACTGTCTTTTCTTGGTCTAAAAAACAACTAATCACCTGAGTAGAACAGTTATAAACTGACATAGCAATTCGAATGTTGTGTATATTATTATCTGGAAATTCTAATCTAGGTTCTGGAATTATCAATAATTTATCCTTAATACTATAATTTTGCTTACATTTATGTACTAAATAAACGAGAGGTAGAGATAAAAATATAGCACCTAAAAACTGTTGCGTTAACATATAGTACCCCAAACTACTGCAAATAAAAGCAAAAGAAGGTAATGCTTTACTGTCCAGCCAATCTTTGATATAATCACTGACAATAGTATTAGAAACTTGTTTAAAAAATTCCAACATAATAAATTATTATAAAACTGACCAAATATATCAGTAATATACAATCTATTATTGAATGTCAAGGGATGATTGCGAAAATAATTATATCAATATTGGAAGTCATTTTTTAAAATCTAATATTTAAATATACTAAAAGTTGCATTATATTCTTAACATAATCAACTTAATATATATTTAGCAAGAAAAAAATAAATATAAATTTTGCATATTTTTAAATTAATAGCTGAGGTAAAATAACTTGAATCCAATCAAGTCTCTGCAAATTTAGAACTTCTGCGTTTGAAATTAAATGCTTGTTATCAACCGCTACATAGCGACGCTTGCTTTTAATCCTTTACCATTGTCAAGTATTTAGCAGGCCCTTTTTTGTAACGCCATTTACTAGGTTTTCTAAAACTTTTAGCACTAGCGAGGATTTTGGTTTGGTCTAATTTTTCTTCTAATAGAGGATCTTTAGTTATTTGGGTTACTTTAGGTTTTTCTAAAGTTAAATATTTATTAGCAAGTTTTTGAATTCTTTCAGGTGAACCAAGATACGCTAATTCAGCCTTAAGAATCCGGATAGCATCTTCTTCGTTCCGAACTTGTTTTTTTATTTCTTCAAGTTCTAGCCTCAAAGTTACGACGCTGTCTTTTATAGTAAAAAGGCCATATATAGTTAGCAAACATAAGATTATGGCTATGTAGCTTATAACTTTATATAAACTCATCTTATACCCCCAATTTTTTGAGCAACTCTAAGACGGGCCGATCTTGATCTATGATTTTCCCTAATTTCACGAGTAGTTGGCAATATCGGCTTTTTTGAAATTATTTTTAACCATTTACTCTCATCGTAATTTTCTGGCTCGGGGGCGTATTTTGATCTGGCCACTTTTTTTAAGGAGTGATTTTTAAAAAAAGATTTTACAATACTATCTTCAAGTGAATGGAAAGATACGATAAGAACTCTCGCTCCCGGATTTAAAATATCATTTAGGTTACCTAAAAAACTTTCAAGATTCTCAAGCTCTTTATTGATATAGATTCTGATTGCTTGAAATGTTTTAGTTGCCGGATCAATTTTACTTTTTCGGTAATGCATGGATTTACGAACAATTTCAGCTAATCTAACTGTAGTGGTAATTGGTTCTTTTTGACGTTCCTGAACTATCATTTTTGCAATTTGCCTAGATTGTACTTCCTCACCATATTTATAAATCACTTCAGCCATTTCTTCTTCTGAAGCACTTGCTATAAAATCCGCAGCACTGTAACCGCTACTGCTCATGCGCATATCTAAATTACCATCACGCATGAAAGAAAACCCCCTTTCCTTTTCATCAAGCTGCATGGAAGAAACACCTAAATCTACTACTACCCCGTCGTACCTCTCCCCTCTTGAAAGTTCTTTTATATTAGCAAAATTGCCTTGAATAAATTCAAACCTTTCCTTGTATTTAGTACCAAGTTTTTCTGCATATTTGTAAACAGTTGGATCTTGATCAAGAGCCTTAACAAAGCAATTAGAAGTATCTAATATTGCTTTCGTATATCCCCCGGCACCGAAAGTACAATCGAGGTATTTTTTACCATGCTGTGGCTGCAAATTTTCAATAATTTCGCAAAGAAACACTGGATAATGAGGACTAGACAAAGTATTTTCTCCTAATGAAAGGTTATTCATGCCCCTACTCCCGAATTTTCTTGGTTCTTCAGTATAAATCTATTGCTTTGAGCTACCGCTTTGGCAGTTTTTAAATGAGCATCAAAAGCAACCGGATCCCAGACCTCGAAAACTAATCCTTTACCCACAAAAACGGCCTGCTCGGTAATTCCTACCTGCTGCATTAAATGAGCCGGAATAATAACTCTCCCTTCATTATCGAACTGTAATTGGATAGACTCTCCCATTACGATCGTTTCAAAAGCATCCCTTTCTTCAGAATATGGATCTAACTTCTGGATTATTCCGTATATTTCCTGAAGACGAGCCATACTACAGGCCTCAATACAATTATTTTTAAAGGAAGGGTAAATGATAATACCGTTAAATTTATCTTCAGATAACACCGATCTAAATGCAGAAGGAATAGACACTCTTCCCTTTTTGTCAATTTTGTTTTGATACTTTGAAAGAAAAATATTCATTTTACCTATACAAAAATCTCACCTACCAACAAAGGCTAACACAAAATTGGTAAAAAATGGGTTAACATGGGTATTTATGGAATAATTTGGAAAATAAACTTATATTTTTGCTTCGTCAAGTGATATTTGCATCACTTAATAATAAATTATAAGAATTATTTAATTTTTATAGAAATATAAGGTAAATAGTTTTTTAACTTTAAAAAACTATTTCTTATATTGATAATTTTAAGGGTAAATTAATAAAAACCATGATATAGTCACTACTACTGATAAAAATCTTAATTAAATTTCGCTCGGGGGAGAATAGTTATGGAAATATTGCTGCTAATTTTTGGGGTACTTGCCATCATATTGCTAGTTAAAATGATCAAGATTGTTCCTCAACAGGAAGCGTGGGTACTTGAAAATTTAGGTAAATTTGATCGAGTACTTGAACCTGGCCTAACTATTATAATTCCTATAGTTCAAAACATCGCCTATAAACACACATTAAAAGAACAAGCAATCGATGTTCATGCCCAGACAGCAATCTCGCAGGATAACGTTACCCTTTCAATTGACGGGGTTTTATACGTGAAAATCGTTGATCCGGTTGCAGCATCATATGGGGTAAGTAATCCGTATTACGCCATATCACAACTTGCTCAAACTACGATGCGCTCAGAAATAGGGAAATTAAAGCTGGATAAAACTTTTGAAGAAAGAGAAACTTTAAATCATGCAATCGTTACTTCTATAAATCTTGCTGCCGTTAACTGGGGTATCCAATGTATGAGATATGAGATTAAGGATATACAACCTCCTAAATCGATTTTACAAGCCATGGAATTGCAAGTAGCCGCTGAACGCCAAAAAAGAGCGAAAATCCTAGAATCCGAAGGTCACAGGCAAGCTCAGATCAACATTTCCGAGGGCGAGAAAGCTCAAGTTGTTCTTACCTCAGAAGCGGCTTATACTGATCAAATTAACAGAGCGAAAGGAGAAGCAGAAGCTATCTTATTTGTAGCCGAAGCTACTGCCAAATCTATAGAAGTTGTAGCTAGTTCCATTAAAAAAGATGGAGGATCAGAAGCTGTTTCTTTAAAGGTTGCTCAGCAATACGTAGAGTCTTTTGCTCATCTAGCTAAAGAATCAAATACAGTAATCTTGCCTGCAAACTTATCAAGTCCTAGCGGTTTTATTACTGAGGCTATGACAATTTACGATAAATTAAAGAAAGGTAAAAATACGAATTAACATACACCAAGATTTTGACTTTATAACCTTAAGCCCTTTTCTACACAAGGGCGTTTTTTAATACTTCTTCAATTTTTGCTACTGGAATAATCTCAAGGGTATTTTTAATATTCTCTGGTATTTCTTTCAAATCTTTTACATTATCAATAGGAATCAGAACGGTTTTAATTCCCCCTCTACTAGCGGCAAGTAATTTTTCTTTAAGCCCCCCAATAGGTAACACTTTCCCTCTTAAAGTAATTTCTCCGGTCATTGCAAGTGTTTTCTTAACAGGTTTTTTAGTCATGAGCGAAACAATAGTGGTGTATAGAGCAATACCAGCAGATGGTCCGTCTTTCGGGATCGCTCCTTCTGGAACGTGTATATGGATATCTACCTCCTTATAATCTTTTTCCTCAAGTCCAAGCTGTTTCGCTCTAGAAAGAAAGCAGCTATAAGCCGCATCCGCTGATTCTTTCATTACTTCACCAAGTTTGCCCGTAGCTTTTACTCCTCCTTTACCTGGAAAAGAAACTGCTTCAATAGTAAGTAAATCACCTCCGACTTCAGTATAAGCAAGACCTGTAGTACTCCCTATTTGATCTTCTTCTGCTGCTAAGCCGAATCTGTATTTTTTAACACCGAGATATTCTTCCAAGTCTGACGGATTTATCGTTACTGATTTCAACTTTTTGTCTTTTAAAATTCTGGTCAGAACTTTTCGAGCTAATGCCCCAATTTCTCTTTCTAGAGCCCTAACACCTGCTTCTTTAGTATAATATCTAATTAATTCGAGAATAGTTTCATCGGGAATAATTAGCTCATTAGGTTTCATCCCATGAAGCTTTAACTGCTTTTGTATTAAATGGTTTTTGGCTATTTGCAATTTCTCTTCTTCTATATACCCAGCGATATTAATAATTTCCATACGATCAAGTAAAGCTCTTGGTAAATCATAGGAATTTGCCGTAGCAATAAATACTATATTTGATAAATCATATTCTACTTCTAGATAGTGATCAGCAAAATGCGCATTTTGCTCAGGATCAAGCACTTCCAGTAAAGCTGAAGCAGGATCTCCTCTAAAATCAGCACTCATTTTATCAATTTCATCAAGCAAAAGCACCGGGTTATCTACTTTCGTTTTCTTAATCAAGGTAATAATTTTACCCGGCATAGAACCAAGATAAGTCCTACGATGCCCCCTGATTTCAGCTTCATCTCTAACTCCTCCGAGAGCAAACTTACAGTACTTTCTACCCATTGCTTCAGCAATTGATTTTACCAAAGATGTTTTACCAACCCCAGGAGGGCCTATAAAACAAAGTATTGGTCCTTTAATTTTGCGTGAACGTTTCAAAACAGATAGATATTCAACTATTCTTTCTTTTACTTTCTTAAGTCCGTAATGATCACGATTTAATATCATCTCAGTCTTGTTTATATCGATCGTAGCCTTAGTAGTTTTTCCCCAGGGCATTGAAAGCAAAGTGTCGAGATAATTTCTAACTACCGATGATTCTGCCGACATCTGGTTCATCATCTTAAGTTTTTTTAGTTCTGCATTAGCTTTTTCTCTTGCTTCTTTAGAAAGTTTAAGATTTTTTATTTTTTTATCGAGATCAAAAAAATCAGATCTTTCACTACCACCCTCCATCTCTTGTTGGATGGCTTTCATTTGTTCATTTAAGTAAAATTCCCTCTGAGTTTTTTCAATTTGTTTTTTTACTCTTTGCTGTATTAACTGCTCGGTATCAATTTGCATGGATTCTCGCATGATAATTTCTAGAAGCATTTCTGCTCTTTTTAGAATATCTACCTGCTCAAGCAGACTTTGTTTAAGATCTAGCTTAATTTCTAAATGGGAGGCTATTAAGTTGGTTATATAGCTAGGGTTTTTTTGTTGGTTAAGGATATTTAAAACTTCTAGATTTATTTTCTTATTACCCTTTGCATATTCTTGGAATTCTTCCATTATGTGTGCAGTAGCATTATTTAAAGCTTCCAGGTTATTCACTTCTGAATCAGGAATGATTAAATAGTCAGCGACAAAAATCTCTTTATCTTCAATGTGCACTAATTTTACTCGGTTTGTTACCTCAACAAGAATTTTTGCATTATTATTCGGTAATTTAACCGTTTGGATAATTTTTGCTAATACTCCAATTTTAAATAAATCACTTGTACTTGGATCTTCAATATCTTGTTTTTTTTGAGTAGTTAGAAGAATATGCTGACCGTCTTCTATTTTTTTTGCAGCCAACAAAGCGTTTAATGACTTTTCCCTACCGATAAAAACTGGAGCAATGGTACCGGGGAAAATTATTAAATCCCTCAGAGTTAATAATGGTAAAGTTTTCTTCTCATTGCTCATTATTTTGTTACCCTTTATAAAAAAAATTATGTATATATTTAATAGATTATAAGCTATATAATAGCAGCACTTAACAAAATCAAGTAGCTGCTCTCGCTAAATTATTAGCGTAGCTTATTTAAGCAGAATATAAAAACTAAAAATAGGATTTCTAGTGCAAACTCCAGATATGGTTGCAAAGGCTTATAACAGAATTAGCGGTTACGTTCATAATACTCCTCTTTTATATTCTGAGACCTTAAATAAAATAGTAGGTAGTCAGGTTTATTTTAAAATGGATGCGACGCAAAAAACCGGTTCTTTTAAAATAAGAGGCGTACTTAACCATCTTCTGGCTCTTAAAGAAAGCAATAAAATGCCTGGCAAAATTGTTGCTTATAGCACAGGTAATCATGCACTTGCCATGGCCTATACTGCTAAATTATTTGGAATTCATGCAAGAGTGTATTTACCACAAAACGTTTCTCCTATCAAAAAAAGAATTGCTAAATATTACGGGGCTGAGGTAATGGAAGTAAAAACCCGCTTAGAAGCAGAGAGCTTATCAAAAAAAGATGGAGATAACGGTTTTTATTATTTACATCCTTCTGACGATGACCAGACAATAGCTGGAGCTGGTACTATGTGTTACGAAGCTTTAATAGAAATGAAAAAGCGTAATCTCAAAATGCCAGATGCAATATTTGCTTCCTGTGGAGGAGGCGGGTTACTTGCTGGAACTTATCTGGCCAAGAACTTATTATCTCCTTCCTCAAAACTCATTGGTGCTGAACCTGAAATTGCCAACGATGCTTACAAATCATTACAATCTGGAGAAATTAACCGATTTGACGATTCTCCCAAAACCATAGCCGATGGCCTTAGAGCTCTTTCAATATGCCAAAGGACATTTAATTATTTAAAAAAATTGGATGGTTTTTGCACCTGTAGTGAAGAATCAATTTACTATTGGACCGCATGGCTTATGCAAACAACAAAGGTTACTTGCGAACCTTCCGCAGCTATTAGTATGGCAGCTGCATATAATTGGCTGAAAGAAAATAGTGCCAAAAAAACTATTCTTATCCTCATTTCTGGAGGAAATATCGACCCCAGTCTTTATCACGATCTATGGAATCAGGACCACCTAGCGATACTACCGGAATAAATTTTATACAGTGAAATAAATTTGGTTAAAGCAGGCAATAACCATTATTTAAGGCAAATTGTACTGTTTTTAACATAAAAAAAAGAAATCCAGATTTAAGAATTATTTTTCTGGATTTCCTTTATGGTTAGAATTAGCTGTAATTCAATTATAATTGAAACAGAAATTATGCAATAGCATCTAGCAAATCTTCATGGTTACCATGATCTCCGGCAATAGCAACATCATCTGTATTATCCTCAAAAGAACCACCAATATCTAGTTCACTTCTATCCATTGGCTCAATTGCTTTAAGACGATCTTTATAGTCTTTTGCTATAGCTTGTAACTCATTATATTCATCTTCAAGCCTTGCTACTTCTTCTTTAGTTTGAGCCTCGTAACTTTTAAAACTCCATTTTGTTGTCTTAAAATTTGCCAACTTTTCTTTCACATAACCGTCAACACTCTGGTCTGAAAGCTTAAGGGCAAGAGCTTTCACTAAAAGTGCCTGACCATCCTGGTGATTCCCGTACTCTTTAAGCACTTGCCTATAAATATCCCCATCAGTAAGATATACAACAGGGACATCTTCTATAATCTCATTGCTGTAAACTTTCAGTCCATCTTCAGTTTCTACAAATCTTGATATTAGTTGTGTATCAGTTTCCTGGATTTCCCTGCCTACTATTGTATATGACATATTATCATTTTGGTCATATTGTGTTTTGACAATAGCTTGCAAAGTAAATGGATTGGTTATTTTTTTTGCGTGACTACCCTCAATAACATGGCCTGTACTAATATCGATATTATTTCTATCTATTATTGCTATATTGGTCCAAGTTGATACATCGCTAATATCTTCTATATCAGCTGTTGCTAAAAACATTCCTTCTTTGTCTGTCAATGCTTTTAAATTCTCTAGAACTTCGATTTCTTTATCATATGATTTTTTAATTTTGTAACCATACCAGTATCCGCTAAGTGTAGCAACTCCGCCTATTGCCTTACCGACAACACTAGGTATAAGAGCTGTATTGTAAGCTTGAGAAGCAATTATCCCACCTGCCACTGTACTAGTTAAGATCGTTGCATTAGTCTCTACTTTTTGCCAGAACTTTTGTTTATTAATAAGTTTTTGGAAAGTTGTTCCACTTGGGCTTTTTGGTAAATATGTAGTAAGTCTACTAACTATATTAAACATTACGTTCTCCAGTTATTTATTTTTGTTAACTTATTGCAATGCAGTTTTAGTTCAAGTATTAACAAAAGTCAACTTATTATTTTGATTCTTTGATAATAATTAGAAATATAACCTTTTTAAAATAGGAGAAAAAAGTAAAACCAGTTTATTTAAGTCGTAGATTAGGTAGTATATAATCAGTTATGTTGTATAAATTATTGTCTAAATATAATTAAGAATCATTAACTACGTTTTGGTCAGATAATAATTTTAACTAAACTTATTATCTTTAGGAAAGCCTGTTGGGGGCATTTTTCCTATACTACCGCGTTTAGCTCGCCAAGACATTATCTGCGTTTCAAGACGAGTTTTATTCCCCAGTGTCCAAGAAAGCCCCTCTCCAGAATTAAATACTTTCAGGTCACTAAGCTCGGCATCTCGATATTTCTGCAAGGCCACACCTTGCCCTCTTTTGAGCTCTGGTATTTCCTCAATTGCAAATACTACTAACTTCCGATTAGTACCGATTACTGCTACCATATCTCCTTTATCTAAAGGCTTGCACATAATACATTTATGATCACCGGTTATTTGCATGATTTGTTTTCCTCCTTTTGTACCGGCAATTACATCATCTGAGTTTACTATAAAACCTTTACCGTTACTTGCAGCCACTAATATTTTCTGACGAGATTTATATGGTATGATATTTACTATTTCATTGTTCTCTATTTCAATCATTAATTTTATTGATTCTCCTGAACCTTTACCTTTAGCAATATTATCAGCAAGAATGGTGAAAAACTTGCCATTAGCAGCGCTAATAATTATATTATCGGTAGTGTAAGTCTCTATATTAAATTGTTCCTCGTCTCCTTCTTTATATTTGATATGGCTTAAATCTAGATTATGACCTTTCATACTGCGAATCCACCCCATTTTAGAACAGATAATAGTAATAGGCTCTTTCTCAATAAAAGCAGAAATATCCACTACTTGAGCAGCACCTTCTATTTGTTCAAAAGTAGTTTTGCGTGCTCCTAGGCTGGTATTTAAGCCAAATCTCTTTTGCAAAATTTTCAGCTCATTTTTAATTAACTGCCATAATTTTTTTGGGTCGTCTAAAACCTGGGAATACCCCTCGTGTTTCTTCTGAAGTTCATCATGCTCAGAATTAATTTGTTCTTCTTCTAGTTTTCTAAGAGATCTAAGTTTAATATTTAAAATAGCTTCAGCTTGCGTATCAGTAATTTTGAACTGTGCCATCATTTCTTGTTTGGGATGATCTTCCTCTCTGATAATCCTTATAACTTCATCAATATTGAGATAAGCAATTTTTAAAGCGGCAAGTATCTCAAGTCGTTCTTCTATCCTTTTTATTTCAAATTTGGTACGCCTTGTTACTATTATCTGGCGATAGGACAGAAATTCTTTTAGCACTTCAAGAAGATTCATTACTCGTGGAGCTTTATCAGAGGCAAGGACATTCATGTTTAAATGAATACGAGACTCAAGAGCTGTCTGCCTGAAGATAGATTCCATAACAATTTCAGGTAAGCAGTTTCTTCCTTTGGGCTCTATAACAATTCTTATTTCTTCGGTAGATTCATCTCTAATATTACCGATAAGCGGTAACTTTTTATCCCTAAGTAGGTTGGCAATATGCTCGATTAATTTTGACTTTTGAGTTTGATAAGGAATTTCCTTTATAACAATTTGGTACAGACCATGGCTAAAATTTTCTCTTTCCCAGCGGGCTCTAACTCTAAAACTTCCTCTGCCAGTTTTATAGGCTTGGATTATGATATCTGGAGAATCAATGATTATACCACCGGTCGGAAAATCCGGTCCTTTAATAAACTTCATTATTTCTTCAGTTTTATTAACACCAGAATTATCAATTAAGTAAATAAGCGCATCACATAACTCATGTAAATTATGCGGGGGAATACTAGTTGCCATCCCAACAGCTATTCCTTCAGAACCATTAGCAAGTAAGTTGGGGAAAGCTGCAGGCATTAGTTCTGGTTCAGTATCAGAATCATCGTAAGTAGGGCGAAAATTCACCGTGTCCTTATCTATGTCCTCCATAAGCATAGTGCAAATTTCAGTCATTCGTGATTCAGTATAACGCATAGCAGCTGCGTTATCTCCGTCAATCGACCCGAAATTACCTTGGCCATCTATAAGTGGATATCTTAAAGAGAAATTTTGCGCTAATCTAACAAGAGTATCATAAATCGCCGTATCCCCATGAGGGTGGTATTTACCAATTACATCCCCAACTACCCTTGCACATTTTTTATAACCAGAAGTTGGATCAAGTCTTAATTTCAGCATTGCATAGAGTAACCTTCGATGCACCGGTTTTAATCCGTCCCTAACATCGGGTAGCGACCTAGACATAATTGTTGATAACGCATACGAAAGGTAACGCTCGGAAATCGCATCTCCAAAATCAACACTTTCAATATTAGTAGCTTTTTTATCTATCATGCATTTCTCTAACTGCCGTAAACCTTCTTTATAAGCATTACATCTTCACTTTTACGTCGTTCTGTTCGGCAAGATATCCTATTAGCTCCTGCATAATACCCTCCTTAATGGTATTTTGGATCTGAATTAAAGACTTCTCCTTGATTTTCTTTGCTTTATTTAAATCTATTTTGTTATCTTTAATAAAAGCAAAATAGGCTTTATTGCCATCTTTAACTAAGCTAGTTATCTGCCCTTTTTCAGTTTTGAAGATTAAATATGCTAATTCAGGATTCATTTGTTCTTTCATGCCGAAATCAGCCCGAGTCATAGATTTGTTACTCTCCACTACTATACCTTTATTTTTTAACAATTCTAAATTTACCTTTTTCTCTTGATAATTTTTTTGTACTTGCTCAAGAATCTTAATATTTTCACCAGCAATAGCTTTTGCCTGGAGTATAGAAGAAATTTGATCTTTTACTTCTTCAAATTCTTGTTTTCGCGAAGGGGTTATCTTAACTAGTTCTCCAAGAACAATTTTATTTTGATTTGATAACTCTAAAGGATAAGAAACTTCTCCCTCCAGCATTTCAAAAACTGAATCAGCAATTTCTGAAATATTTAAATTACTATCCTCAACCAAAACATCCTTGCTAATAGGTTTCATATTAGAAACTTTTATACCATGTTTTGCGGCAATTTCCTTTAAAGTTAAACCTGATGCTACTTCTTCTTCAAGAGATTTAGAAAATTGCGTTATTAGGTCTTCTAGCTTCGTAGTTTGTAATATTTCCCGTATCTCTTCTTTAACCACTGAATAAGGTTTATTATCAAATTCATTTTTATTTGCTTCATAATAAGCCTGCGTTTCCTTTTCTCCTAGATCGAGTTTTTTAGCAAAAAAATCTTTATCAATCGTTATATAATCAAAGCTTCTTAGTTCCGGTAGTACAAAGTTACTTTCATTATTTTTATAAAAATCCTCAAGCTCTTTACTGTCTGGTTTTTCAACTGAAGTAACATTTTTTTTATTAGCTAAATCTATACTAACAATGTCAAAATATTTAGTTTCAGCCATATAATTGATCATATTATTGATCATTATTTTAGGAGGTTGAAAAGATTGCATAAATATATCAAGCAAAGAATTTTTAATTAAACTTTTCTTTAGATTTTCTAGATACTCATCTTCCATTCTCTGGGAATTATGGAAAGCCGCCTTGAATAACTTTAAATCAAAATTACCATTTTTATTCTTAAAATAAGGTATTTTTTTAACAAAACTTATGACCGTTTCATCACTAATTTCCAGATCATATATTTTAGCAAGATAGCTAATCATTGATTCGTTTATTAGACTTGTTATTATCTGCTGATCAAGATTTAAAGCTTTGATCTGTTCTTCAGTAAGATTTATGTTGTTCTCACGCTGCAAAACTTCTATTTCTTTTGCTTTAACAGCTAAAAAAGTTTCAATAGGAATAGATTCCGTTTTACTGAAAGTAACTATATCTCCGCTCTTATTGCCGCTTAGGAAACTAGACGCGCCGATTCCAACAAAGCTTAGAGCAATTAAACCCAGTAATATCTTAACAAAAATATTATCAGCACTTTTCCGAAATTTGATTAACATAAAAATTACAATTTACTTCTTATTTATTTAATTTATAAAATAGATAGCAAATCACATAACTGCAAGGAATTTTTCCTATGGAACAACTGATTATAGCAAACTGGAAAATGAATTTGACCTTTAAAGAGGCATCAAATCTTACCAGATTCTTATCTGAGCATAATAATTGCCATAAATTAATTATCGCCTCTCCTACCCCTTATATTGCCTATCTTGCACAAAACTACCAACAATTAAGT
This sequence comes from Candidatus Megaera polyxenophila, assembly GCA_037101405.1. NCBI lineage: Bacteria > Pseudomonadati > Pseudomonadota > Alphaproteobacteria > Rickettsiales > Rickettsiaceae > Candidatus Megaera > Candidatus Megaera polyxenophila. The sequence goes on from AP017964.1 coordinate 182,922, forward strand.
TTTTGCGCCCAAGACGTAAGCGTCAAAAATGCTTTTGGTTCTTATACAGGAGAAAGTTCAGCTAAATTTTTTAAAAGCTGCGGGGTTAATTACTCTTTAATAGGTCATAGCGAGAGAAGAACTTTATTCGGAGAAACTAACGGAATAGTCAGAAAAAAAGCAGAAGTTTGTATTGAAAATCAAATAACTCCTATCATTTGCATAGGAGAGTTTGAAGCGCTTCGTAATAGCGGTAGTTATAAAGAATTTTTATTAACTCAGCTAGAAGAATCCCTACCTAAAACAGATAAAAGAATGATCATCGCTTATGAACCTGTGTGGGCAATTGGAACCCAAATTACCCCGACAATCGAGCAAATAACTGAAGTAGCGGAATTAATAAAAACCAAATACCAGAGTATTGTTGCAAAAACTATGCAGCTAGTGTATGGTGGATCGGTAAACTCTGAAAACTGCAAAGATATAATCAATATAAAGGATATTTCCGGTATATTAGTAGGAGGGGCTTCTTTAAATAAAGATAAATTGTTTAAAATTTTAAATTCGTAAATAACCAATATTTATTTGAAAAATATGTTAAATACTCTTCTATTTGTTCATTTAATCATTGCTGCGCTACTTGTTGTCGTGATTCTGCTGCAAAAAACCAGTACAGATGGTTTAAGCGGCATTGGTGGCGGTGGCAATAATATGGGAATAATGAGTGGTCGCTCTGCTGCCAATTTCTTAACTAGAACAACAATAATATTAGCAATAGTGTTTTTTGTGAATGCTATTATACTTGCTAATTTATCCACGCAAAAGCACAACGATTTTGCCACGAAATTAGAAAAAATTGAACACAACGAAAACAACCAAAGAGTAGAAGAAGAAACTATACCAATAGCTAAATAAGCGTTTCCACAAAGCTTCTATTTTGCAAAACCTAATCTTAAAAAAAATAAATATATTTATGGTAAATATAATAAAAATAGGAAATGTTAAGATTGCAAATAATCTACCTTTTACTTTAGCTGCCGGTCCCTGCCAAATAGAAACCCTTGATCATGCTTTATTTATGGCAAGCAGCATAAAAAAAATAACCGATAAGCTAAATATCCCTTTTATTTATAAATCATCTTATGATAAAGCAAATAGAACTTCTGTAAATAGTCCAAGAGGGGCAGGAATAGAAAAAGGCCTTAAGATATTACAGAAGGTAAAATCTGAAATTGGCTGTCCTATTTTAACAGATGTTCATAATGAAGCACAATGTTCTCTAGCCGCAGAGGTTGCAGATATTTTACAGATTCCCGCTTTTTTATGTAGACAGACAGATTTGCTAATGGCGGCTGCCAAAACCGGTAAAATCGTAAAGGTTAAGAAAGGACAATTTCTTGCACCTTGGGACATGAAAAATGTTTATGAAAAATTAAAGGCTTTTAATGCGACCGGCATTATTTTAACTGAAAGAGGAACATGCTTTGGCTATAATAGCTTAATATCAGACATGAGGGCTTTGCCGATCATGGCAGAAACAGGAGCTCCTGTCTTCTTTGATGCTACCCATTCGGTACAACAACCTGGAGGTATCGGTTCTAGCAGCGGTGGACAAAAGCAATACATCGAGCTATTAGCGAAATGCGCTGTAACTGCAGGAGTTGCAGGAATATTTATAGAAACTCATCAAGACCCTATTAATGCCCCAAGTGATGGACCTTGTATGCTTGAATTAAGTAATTTAGAAAAAGTACTTATAAAGCTTAAACGCTATGATGAACTTACAAAAGGATTATAAAATCTCACTTTAGAATAGGCAGAGTTGTATATCTGAGCATCCGTTACTTTTTAAAAATGAATTTTCATAAATCTTTCTCAAATATAATTTCATACCTTCGTGGCTTGCCTAAAAGCCAAGTTTTTCATAAAAATGTTTTGTTTGGGCTCTCTTTTTATTTGTTGTAAGACCAATAATAGAAACGTCCATATCTTTGGCATAACTAATTGCTTGGTCAAACATCCAGCTTCCTATTTTCTGGTCTCTGTATTTACCTAAGACTCGCACAGCTTCTATTTGCATACGGGTACTGCCGACAAAAGTGAGCGATGGTATAATAGTAAGGTGGCAAGTACCGATAATTTCATCGCCGTTTTCTACCACCATTAAATATTGATTTGGGTCGCTATCGATTTTTTAAAATTGCTTTTATGTAATTTTTATCAAGTTCAGCTGATTATGATTCTCTTGCCCGCCCCGCCAAGCTCATCTTCTAAGAGAAGCTCTATAATTTGATGCAAATCAGCAATTCTTGCTTTCCTGTGTATAAAAGTGCTAATATTTTCATGCTCTACGTTCATGATTTTTTATTTCAAGGCTAAGAAGATATACAAATCACATTTGTGTAATTTAAAAAAGTAAATTATATCCTTTTTAATAGCAAGCTAGCATTTGTACCGCCAAAACCAAAAGAGTTAGTTAAAGCGTAAGTGATTTCTCTTTCCTTTGCTTTTAAAGGAACTAAATCTATTTTAACATCTTCGATAGGATTATGTAAGTTAATGGTAGGAGGAGCTATTTGGTCTCTAATGGCTAGAGCGGTAAATATTGCCTCTACACTACCTGCTGCTCCAAGCAAATGACCTATAGAAGATTTTGTTGAAGACATACTGAAGTTTTTGTTATTTGCAAACAACGTTTGCACTGCATTCAGTTCAACCCCATCTCCAATTTTGGTAGAAGTTCCGTGAGCATTAATATAATCTATTTGTTCCGGTGTAACTTTTGCATCTTTTAAGGCATTTTCCATAGCCCGATAAGCTCCTCGGCCATTTGGAGCAGTAATATGGTAGGCATCACTAGTTAATCCATAACCGATTATTTCGGCATAGATTTTCGCACCTCTGGCCTTGGCATGTTCATATTCTTCAAGAACTACAACGCCAGCCCCCTCACCCATAACAAAACCATCATGGCCCTGATCCCAAGGTCTTGAGGCTTCAGTAGGATTGTCATTAAAACTTGTAGCAAGAGCCCTGGCTGCAATAAACCCAGCTACTCCTGTAGGGGTAATAGGAGCTTCAGCCCCTCCCGCTATCATCACATCAGCATCGCCATACTTGATCATCCTTGAGGCATCGCCAATTGCATGAGCACCAGTGGAACACGCAGTAGCAACAGCACTATTTGGTCCGGCAAAACCGTATTTGATTGATACGTGACCGGAAAGTAAGTTTACTAACGAGGCAGGAATAAAATAAGGACTCACTTTTCCCCTCGCTGAATTGTGAAATTCAACAGAAGTTTTTTCAATAGTACTAAGGCCTCCTATGCCAGAACCAATTATTACTCCTGTCCTATCCTTGTCATAATCTGTTTGCGGTAGAATATTGGAATCCTCCACAGCTTCTATTGCAGCTGCTATTCCAAAATGAATAAACCTATCCATTTTCCTTACATCGCCTGGATTGATATAATCCTCAGCATTAAACTCAGGAATTTCTGAAGCAATTTTACAGGGTAGTTTTTCAGTATCAAAAGTCGTAATCTTTTTTACCCCGCTCTCCCCTGCTAGAATTCTAGACCAGCTCTTAGGAACACTCATAGCTAAGGAAGTTATCATTCCAACGCCAGTTATCACTACTCTTTTAGTAGACATATTAATATCGTTTATTTTTTTTCAAATCACATTTACATCCATAAGCAAGATATTCCTAAATATATAATCTAAAATATCTTGCGATTATTTAAACGAAAACTGCGACTAGTTCATAACGTTTTTAAACTTTAATACAAAGCTTATAAAAAAGCTTTAATCTTTAGGCATTTATATGTGTTTCAACATACTTTACCGCATCTGCTACGGTGGTAATTTTACTTGCCTTATCGTCTGGTATATCGCATTCAAAAGCAGCTTCTATTGCCATCATTAGCTCAACTAAATCCAAGCTATCTGCTCCGAGATCGTCAACAAACTTTGAATCTGGAGAAATAGTGCTTTCATCTATCCTAAGAGTCTCAGCAACAGTTTTAATTATCTTCTGTTCGATATTATCACTCATAAACAAACCTCATTATCGTTTTCATAATTTGTTATTCTGCGTTAAGGCAAAATCCTAGTTTCAATCTTTTAGCACAAAAAAAATCTTTTTGCTAGAATAAAAATAAATTTATGCTGGTCAATTATTAGTTGTTTTAAAATTCTCCAAAGATATTAAATCATTCTAGATTCTTACGATTCTTCTATATTTAAACCATAAGCATACCACCATTAACATGAATAGTTTGACCAGTAATATAGGAAGATTCCGGACTCGCTAAGAAAGCAACAACATTGGCAACATCATCAGGAGTTCCAAGAACCTTTGCTGGTATTTTTTGGGTAATTATCTCTTTCTGAGCGTCAGTTAAAGCGTCCGTCATATTTGAGGTAATAAAACCAGGGGCAACAGCATTAACAGTAATACCTCTACTTGCAACTTCATAAGCCAGAGATTTTGTCATACCTATTAATCCGGCTTTAGATGCACAATAATTGGCCTGACCTGGATTACCCGCAACACCGACAACAGAAGAAATGTTTATGATTCTACCATATCTACTTCTCATCATTTTTTTTATTGCTTCTCGATTTAAAACAAAATTAGTTTTTAAGTTAACATCAATTACCGCTCCGAAATCTTCTTCTGTCATTCTTATCGCCAAATTGTCACGATTTATACCGGCATTACAAACCAGAATGTCAAGTTTGTCTATATCAGTTATTAGCTGTTCTGCTGCCTTAACATCTGATAAATCACAAATCTTTATAGCATAATTATTTTCTAGTTCCTTACCTAGTTCTACTAGTTTCCCCTCGTTACTGCCGCTGATAAACACATAAGCACCAAGACCGTGTAATTTTTTTGTTATTGCTCTACCAATACTACCGCTAGCTCCGGTAATAAAAGCTGTCTTTCCATTTAAATTTGTCATCATCTCACCTAATTAATATTCCTGATTATTCGTCATTACCATTTACCATATCCTCTGCCAAAACAAAATTTGCCGGAGAACTAAGTAATTGAGTTTTTATTTTTTCTGATAACTCCTCAGCAACTGCTGGATTGTCTTTCATATATTGTTTAGCATTTTCCCTCCCCTGCCCTATTCTTACATCACCGTAAGAAAACCAAGAGCCTGATTTTTCAATAAAATCGTATTTTACTCCAATATCAATAATTTCTCCTTCTCTTGAAATACCAGATCCGTACATAATGTCAAAGTCTATAGTTCTAAACGGTGGTGCTACCTTATTCTTAACCACTTTCACTCTTGTTTGGTTACCGACAACTTCTTCTTTATCCTTAATTGACCCAATACGTCTAATATCCATTCTAATCGAAGCATAAAACTTAAGAGCATTACCTCCAGTGGTAGTTTCAGGACTACCAAACATTACACCTATTTTCATCCTGATTTGATTGATAAAAATCACTACACAATTCGTTCTGGATATAGAAGCTGTTAATTTCCTCAGAGCTTGGCTCATGAGCCTTGCTTGCAGACCCATATGGGAATCCCCCATTTCACCGTCAATTTCCGCTTTCGGAACAAGTGCTGCTACACTATCTATAACTACCAAATCAACAGCACCGGAACGAACCAAAGTATCAGTAATTTCTAAAGCCTGCTCACCAGTATCTGGCTGAGAAATAATTAATTCATCGGTATTTACCCCCACTTTTTTGGCATAAACTGGATCAAGAGCATGTTCAGCGTCAATAAATGCACAAGTTCCGCCTTTTTTTTGGGCTTCTGCGATTATATGCAGCGTTAAAGTAGTTTTTCCTGAGCTTTCAGGACCAAAAATCTCTATAATCCTTCCCTTCGGTATACCGCCAATACCTAGCGCTACATCCAGTCCTAAAGACCCTGTTGGGATAGCTTCAATATTCATTTCCTGGCGTTGGCCTAATTTCATTACCGAACCTTTGCCATAATTTTTTTCTATTTGGCTAAGCGCAGCTGCAAGTGCTCTTTCTTTATCCATAACGATCTCAATTTAAGTATTACTTTTAAACTTATATGATGATAGATAAATAAAATCCAGTAAAATCTTGAAAAACGTACAAGTTGATTTATTGTATTAATAGTGCAAGTTGTAAAGACAAACTGTAAGGTTTTTTAAAAATAATTTCTTTAAAAAACTAAAAATAAACTGATACTTGTTAAAAAAGAAGTGATGACCCCCCTCTGTTAATACTCTTACTTGGGAAAGATCGGATGTTTTCAGGGAATCACCACTAATAACCCTTACATTGACATATGCCAATGTAGTTCAAGAAGAAAGGTAACACCCTTCTTAACCTTAGGGTAGATACAAACCAGCTATTTGTACCTATGGTTGATTATAATAACTCAAAAACAGCTTGTCCACAAAAATTTTCATAATTTATAAAAATTCTTCCTAATCGTCTAAATAAGCTAGCGGAGATGATTTAAAATAGATGATAAAATAATTGGCTTACTCTAACGAAGTATAATCGATATTGATTAAGTAACTTCTTACACTATAATCAAATAAAAATAGATTCAGAATTCTAAGCAGCGATGATCCAGCCTCACGATAAATTCATCCACTTTCGTACACAAAGTTCTTATTCAATGCTCGAAAGTACAATAAAAGTTAAAGATCTTGTAGCTCTTACAAAGAAACACGGGATGAGTGCTGTTTGTTTATCGGATCGAGGTAATTTATTTGCGTCATTAGAGTTTTCCCTAGAAGCAAGTAAATCTGGTATACAACCTATATGCGGTGTCATTTTAAACATTTCTTTTAATAATAGAATCTCTCAGCAAGACTTTGCTGAGATCCTTGTAATCGCAAAGGATCAGATAGGTTATAAGAATTTGCTAAGATTAGTAAGCTATAGTTTTATTAAAAACGATCGCAAAATTTGTAACCATATAAGCCTTAATGACTTAAAAAAATATAATGAAGGTCTGATAGTTTTATCATCTTATACTAAAGGTATAGTCGGAAAGTTATTGTTAGACGGAAATTATGATACAGCCACCGAAGAAGCTAGAAAATTAGTTTCGATTTTCGGTAATAGATTCTATTTCGAGATAATGCGGCATAATTTAGCTGATAAAAAACAAATAGAAGCGCCCTACCTTAAAATAGCAAATGAGCTTTCAATTCCTTTAATCGCAACAAATCAGGTCTTATTCAGCGATATAAAAATGCACGAGGCACATGATACGTTATTATGTATTTCTCAAGGAGTTGTAAAAGATGAACAAAACAGGAAAAGAGTAAGTAATCAGTGTTATTTCAAAAGCGCTGAGGAAATGATCGATCTATTTTCTGATTTACCAGAGGCAATCGAAAATAGCATAAATTTAGCTCAAAGAATTTATGTAATGGCAGAAGCTAAGAATCCGGCTTTGCCAAATTTTACTGACGGTAGTATTTCTGAGGAAGATCTTATTAGGCAAGAATCAAAAAAAGGGCTGCAGCAAAAACTAGACGTTAAGTTTGCTTTAGACAATATTTCCAAAGAGCAAGAAGCTATAATTCGCAGCGAATATTTTACCCGACTTGAATATGAGCTGGATATTATTTGTAAAATGAACTTCCAAGGATATTTTTTGATAGTTTCCGATTTTATCAGGTGGAGTAAGGAAAATGAGATTGCAGTAGGTCCCGGTCGGGGATCTGGAGCTGGTTCTATTGTAGCATGGTGTTTACAGATTACCGATCTTGACCCTATAAAATTCGGTTTGCTTTTTGAGCGTTTTTTAAATCCTGAGCGAGTTTCAATGCCTGATTTTGATATAGATTTCTGCCAGGAGCGACGGGAAGAAGTAATATCTTATGTTAGGAATAAATATGGGAAAGGAAGAGTAGGACAGATCATTACATTCGGTAAGTTGCAAGCAAAAGCCGTAATCAAGGATGTTTCGCGCGTTTTAGGACTTAGTTATAATGCTGCAGATTATTTAACCGAACTTGTGCCTTTTAATGCTGTAAATCCTGTTACCTTAAGACAAGCTATCGATGAAGTTCCAGAACTTGGGGAAGCAGCAGCAGGTCGGGGTCTGTATAATCTAAACGGGGATAACGAGCTAATCAAACAGGTTCTAGATACCGCTCTTGTTCTAGAAGGTCTGCATCGACATTCTTCAACTCATGCCGCCGGTATCGTGATTGCGAATGAAGATATGATAAAGAACGTACCATTGTATAAAGATAACAATTCTGACATGTTAATAGTGCAATATTCCATGAAATATTGTGAATTAGCCGGTCTTATTAAATTTGACTTTTTGGGCCTACAGACACTTACTGTCATTACAAAATGCCTTGAGTTGCTTAAACAACAAGGAATTAATATTGAACTAGAAAAAATCCCATTAGATGATAAAAAAACTTTTGATATGCTTTCAAAAGGGATAGGAAGTGGTGTCTTCCAGTTTGAAAGTATCGGCATGAAAAATACTCTTAGAAAACTTCAGCCAGATAACATCGATGATATTATTGCCCTTGGCGCTCTTTACCGTCCAGGCCCTATGGATAATATTCCGGCATTTATAGCCTGTAAATACGGTAAACAAGAGGCTGATTATTTGCATCCATTACTTATGCCGATTCTGAAATCCACTTATGGAGTTATTATTTATCAGGAACAGGTATTGGAAATAGCTCGTAAATTATCTGGATACAGCCTTGGTTCTGCTGATTTGCTAAGACGTGCTATGGGTAAGAAAGTAAAAAGCGAAATGGATGCGCAAGAAGAGATTTTTGTCAGTGGGGCAATAAAAAATAACATTCCTGCTGATCAAGCGAGATCAATATTCGAAAAAGTAGCAAAATTTGCAGGTTACGGATTTAACAAAGCGCACGCTTCGGCTTACGGCGTTATTTCCTATCAAACAGCTTTTTTAAAGGCCAATTTCCCTGCCGAATTTTTGGTAGCGGCAATGAATCTGGATATTGATAACAGCGATAAAATCAATATCTTTCTACAAGAGGCAAAAATTTTCGGTATTAAAATTATTGTCCCCTCAATTAATGAATCTAATGGCTATTTTAGAATTAGAAAAAATGAAGATGCTTCTAAATCAATTATATTTTCTTTCGGAGCTATTAAAAGCGTTACTGCTAATTTTGGCCACGAAATGGAAAAGATAAGAGAAAAAGGCGGAAAATTTAAAAGTATAATTGATTTTATTGAAAGAACTCCTCCCAAGCTAATTAATCGTAAATTACTGGAAAATATTATTAAAGCTGGATGTTTTGATTCTCTTCATTCCAATAGGCATACTCTGCTTATGAGTGTACAAAAATTAATGGCATATAGCCTTTCGTACCATACTGAAAAAAAATCCAGTCAATTTAGTTTAATACAAGTTAATCAAGTAAGCGAAGATATTTTAATTAATAATACAGAGGAGCTTACCGAAGAAGAACTAGCTTACCATGAATTTGAAGTAATGGGACTTTTCTTGGATAAACACCCATTATCAAGACATACTTCAATATTTGAAACATGCGGAATAAAAAATTCAGTTTATATCAAAAACGACCTAAAAGAAGGCTCTTACCTAGTAAAACTTGCCGGAGTTATAATTAAAAAGGACTCTAGGATGTCCCAACGTGGGCGATTTGTAACTATAATGCTCTCTGACCCTCAAGGTATAATAGAAGTTACCATATATAACGAAGAAATTATGCGAGATTACGCGCACTTAATGAATTTACGAGAATCCGTAATAGTTACGTGTGATGTGTTTATTGATAAAGGAGGAGCAAAAATTACTGCTAGAAGCTTCTCCTCCATAGAAGATATTATGAAAAATATAACATATGATCTCAAATTATATCCTAAAAATAGGAGCGAACTGACAAAATTGATAAATATTTTAAGTAAAAAAAGCAATTCCGAAAAAGCAAGCAGCCTAATATCAATTTTTTATCCTACCGAAAATGGCTTTTTGGCAAAAATTTCCTTACCCCAAAAGCTCTATCTTGATAGCAACGATATCTCACAATTAGACCCCTTCAAATTTTAGTATTTATACAGCTATAAGTTATTTTAGGAGTAATAAGTTAAATCAAAGATTTAACTTGACCTTTAAAAGTATTTTTATAATAATCCCCCAGAAGTTATACAACTTAAAGTTAAGATTTTTGATGTTTTTAGCATTTAAGATTAAAATAACAGCATACCGGAGAATTTTATGAAACGTGCTTTTTTGCAATTGTTCGAACACAAATCAAGAAATAAGAAACCAGAAGTTACAATAAATCAGGATACTGTCAAAGCTTTAGAGAAAATGATTAGTATTTTGTCTAAGTCACATGATCCTAAATTAACAGGACAAAAGGAAAAAATTACGTTGGCAAAGGAAAAGGCAGAAAAAATAATATCAAGAAAACAACAAAAGAAAAAAGATATAGAACATCTTATTGGCAAAATAAGTCAAAAAAAAATTTTAATCAAAGACTTTAGTAATATTGAAGATTTGAATAACAAAAACACAAAAGAAAGATATAAAAACCTAAAAAATGAAATATCTTCCTTAGAAATAGAACTCCACAAATTAACAACCCCAGAACCATTAAACCCAGTTGAAATGGTTGATGTATTGGGTTCTTTACCGGAGTATTCAACATTAGAGATAGAACCAGATTGGCTTAACGTAATCGATAGCTTATCGGTAAAAATGCCTACAACAAACTTAATTTACATTTCAGATAATTTTGTAGATAAAATTTTTATAAACTACATAAAAAAGGAAATAGTTTTACGAAAAAGTTTCTTAAAAGAATCAACACAAAATTTATCAATAGTTACAAAGCTACCCGATAAAGCAGGTGATCTGGATAACATTTTAGGTGTAGTAAAAAACTTACAGGAAAATTCCAAAAGTGTTTTTACTTGGGATCAAGAATTGTACAGAAGTCAAATAGATGCACTTGCAGAACCTTTGCAATTACTACTTAAAATAAGAGGAAAACTTAAGATTTGGTTAGACGTTGATAAATTTGTACGACAGCACAAAATCACAGACGGATCTCTCGTAAAGATGATTAAGAAAGCAAAATTGCCTGCTGATGGCAGTGGTATATTCGGCTTCCTGGGAGGGCAAGAAGTAAATGATTTAGCTAAATTATTAGATAAGGTAGAACCTTTAACCAAAAATTATTGGTTATTTTATAACACCTTTGTTAACAAAGGTGATAAGGATTTTTTACTTTCGCAGTTAAAAGTATACAAAGAAAGTCTAGTTCAACAAATAAAAGTTGGTTTCGGACGTTTTATAAAAGACACGAACTTGGATAAACAGGCATTATCCAGTGACGGCAGCAATACAATAATAAAAATTGGAAAAAAGTCTTTTCAAAACTCACAACCAAAAAACTTAAGTGAAATTATTGGCTTATTTTTTGATAAACAAGTAAGCTTAAATTGTATTAGACTATTTTGGTGATAATACTGCTTTCAGATTAAACAACCATTACCAAAAACAACTAGACTGTACGAATTTAGCGATAAAAATTTTATCTACCCGCACTTATAAAGATATACCTGTAGAGGAATCTGAAACAGTTAGTTTTTATCCTAACTGGCTAAAAGCTGACTTCTTTAGCCATGCTATTAATTTTTTAAATAATTATTTCCAACATGAAACAGATTCTCTCGGTAAAAACAAGATAATAAATATCATTCTAGGATATGTTATAGAGGAGACTATGACGGATACCGAGTTATTATATTTAAGCGATTTAGCACACTATAACTTAGAAAAAAAGCTATTATTTTTACAATCAACAAAAAAGATTCTTAATTTTTGTGAGAGGCGCTTTAATGATGATCAGGTAGGAATTTTAAAAAAAAATTTACAATTTTTAGAACCAATTGAAATTGAGACTCATTGCAGTGAGTTTTTAAAAATTATAGACATAAAAAACATCCCCCTAACGATTATTCTAGAAACAATAGACTTAATTATGGATACAGTTAAATTTTTCAGGTTCGAGAAGATACAAGAACTCAACAACTCTGATAAATCGGTAAAGAAAGAAATTAAAAAAATAGAAAGGCATCTCAGTGAACAAATCGGGCCAAAGATTAAATCTCTTGTAACAACTGCTTTCGATAGGGAAAATGAGTTATTAGATAACTTTAGCTATCTAATTGACTATGAAAAACATAAAAAATCTTCTAAAAAGGCAAGCCCTTTTAAGCTGTTAAGTTTGTTAACTAACCTTTCTAAATATGCCAAATTTTGTCCAGAAAAATTACTTACTCAGAAAAACTTAAATAAAATAATTACACTAAATCAAGATAGCATAATCGAGGAAATTGAGGAAATTAATGATATTGAGTCATACGGCGGCCATGTGCGATTGTCTGATTTTTCTATGGTGTTTGATTATAGTACTAAAACTTCAGTGCTTTTTGAATTAGTTGGTTTAGGGGGCGTAACTAGAGAAATAATTGATAAATTTTTAGCAGAAAAAGTTGATATTAATGCAGAACATGACCGAGAAACTTTACTGAGTTTAATAACTTATCAACTTACCAAAGTGGGTAGAAAAACAGATTTTTCACCAATATCTAGAAAATATGCCGTTGATCCCGAAAAACAGGATCAACTAATTGATACTGCGTTATATCTAATACAAAAAAAAGCAGATATTAATTCAATATCACATAAAACAGGTTTTTTATCCCTACTTTTTAGCATAATACCAATTGAACAAAACCCATATATATATAAAAAATTATTATCTGACAAAGAGGTAATTTCTCAACTAGATTTGCAAGAGGTTGATCCTTGGGAAAGAAACCTGGCTCATTTATTTTGCAAGGATATAGGGGAGGTTTTTTGTAGTAGTACTGATCCGGAATCAGCTAAAATAGAGATTTGTACTATTTTAACAACAATAATAGCCTCAAAAAACACTTGTCACCTTAATAATCAAGATAGATTAGGCAATACACCATGGCATTATTTAGCTTCATCCATAACGACTGATTATGTAAACATCAAAACCGATCATTCTTTTTCACAACTTAAAAACCAGATTGGCCTAAGTATCAAGAATGGAGACGGTGACACACCATTACATATAACTTTTACCCAAAAAGCCGATCCAGCTGCTTTCTATAAATTTGTTCTGACCGATATTTATCCTCCGGCAGAATGGCTAAAGTGTCCAAGGTTAGGCTTAAAAATAAAAAATAATCAACACCAAACTGTTTTAGCTATGATAATTCATACAAACAGCAAGTTAGCTGCCTCAGCAATAAATACTTACATGGCAGTAGTTAATTATAAAATTGATTTAGATGATGGTTGTACATTTGAAACTATACGTAGCAAGGTCGATACATTTCTTAAGGGTATTCCGCAAATCCCTGCTGATGAGATAGGACGAACCAAATACCTAGGAGAAAAGTATGATTCTACCATATACGACAGCCATTCTTCCTGCTCTTCACTGTCCTCTTCTTCCTCAAGTAGCATTCCGCATTATTTTCCTCCTTCTTTCTCTTATTACCCTCTAATTCAAGGAGATAGCGGAATAACAGAAAGAGGAAGGACTGATACTGAATATGACTGCTATTCTAAATCATTACTGATGGGAGATAACAGTGATTTTACTTTGCATAGTTAATATACAAGAACTAAGTAGTGTTCTACATCACGACCTTATACTCGAGCATTTTAGACCAGATTGGTAATAATTATGCCCAAAATCCAAATTTTTTACGCTTAAAAACCGTTGCAGCTGTAAGAGATTTCAGTTTTCTTGCTTGACTATGGCTCATAATCATAATATTCGGGAATCAAATTTAAGCCAATTTTTAACCTTTAAATGAGTTATCGCTACCAAAAATTAATACTACGATAATCTTTTACGCAGCCTACTTTACTATATTATCGTAATACTCAAAACCTTAGTTTTGGCATATGTTACTTCTCTTCAATTTATGAATGCAACCGAAAGGAGCTTACTAGATGAGAGCATTTTCCGTTTGTATTCGTTTTTTTATTATTGTAATTTGAAGACAAATAATTTACGTTTAAAACCTTAAAAACCTCTTGAATTATTGCTCTGTTAGCTGTATATTACGTACTATTGTAAGGTGCTAGGTGGTTTTATACCAATTGAAAATTAGGAGAAAAAGCAATGAGTGAAGTAGTATCGTTAATAGCTCAAATAAGGGAAGAGGTGGGCACTGGTGCATCTAGATCTCTAAGAAAAAAAGGTATGGTTCCTGCTACTATTTATGGGACTGGCAATAATACTCTATCAATTGCAATTGAAGAAAAAGAAATAACCAAATATTATAGGAAACCACAGTATATGTCTCAGGTATTCCAACTTGAGATCGGTAGCAAAAAGCACAAGGTTTTACCAAAAGATATACAATTAAATCCAATCACTGAGGTAGTAAGCCATGCTGATTTCGTTTTTCTTGGAAATAAAATACAGAAAATGAATATACCTGTTGTTTATTTGAATAATGAAAATAGCATAGGAGTCAAAAGAGGCGGTTATTTTAACACTGTAAGAAGGTTTTTAACTATTCTTTGCCCTGTAGAAAACTTACCAAGAAAAATAGAAATTGATACCATAGATATGCCTATTGGTAAGTCAATTAAAGCTAAAGAAGCGGTTTTACCCGAAGGCGCTAAGTTGTTAGATAATCCAGAATTTGTTATTGCTTCTATTGTTGGTAAGAAAGGCAAAGCTGACGTAGAAGCTGAAGAAACAGCAACGGCAGCGCCAGCAGCAAAATCTAGTACTAAATAAATATTTTAATGGATGTTCTTACTTGTTGGGCTTGGGAATCCCGGAGAGATTTACAGAAAAACTAGGCACAACGCAGGTTTTATGGCGGTAGATTTTATATCTAACCGCTATAATTTTATCTGGAATCATAAATCAAAATTTAATGCGGATATCGCCCTCGGTAGTATAGAAAATTATAAAACAGTTTTTTGTAAGCCGACTACTTTTATGAATTTATCTGGGAACGCTGTTTTACCAGTGATGTCTTATTACAAAATAGAGCGTAGTCAATTAATCGTAATACATGATGATATTGATCTTGAGTTCTGTAAAGTAAAATGCAAGTTTGGTGGGAGTAACGGTGGTCATAACGGGTTGAAATCCATAGACGAAAAACTAGGGCAGGATTATTATAGAATTCGAATTGGCATTGGGAGACCTGTTACTAACGGTTCAGGTATTGCGAATTATGTGTTGACTAACTTTTCTGATACAGAATTGCTTGCTCTTTATAAGAAATATGAAACTATTTTAAAAAACATACACTTGTTATTTTCTTCGGAATTAGAAAATTTTAAAATCCAAATTTCTAAAGATATATAAAGCTTTTATAAACACCTATATTCCGCAATTTTTTCTCAATTAAAGCAATTTTTAGGAATTTCTATCTTCCTAGTTTTTTCTGTAATTGGTTTTAGCACTGTTGTAATACTGTATACTACCCACTTTTTCTGGATATTTTACATTATTATGCTTAATATATAAGTTGTACTTAGTTCAGGTTAACACGTCGTATACCTAAAATACTGCGCTATATAATTTCTAAACCTTAAAGTGAAAAAAGCAATTGATAAGCACCTACTCATCTGCTAGTCTTTCAGCAGAAAGCTATTAAAAAAATAGATGTATATTTTAGTAGCTATTGGCTAAAGTTATTTTGTGGGGAATGATAAAATGTTTTATGGGTAATAATAAAGAGGACTATTTTGAATATATAGATATTATTACTGGTACTATCAGAAGAAAAAGGACTGGATTATTTCCAAGGGATAATGAAAACATATTTATTGCAGATAATAATATTACTATTCCAAAAAGCGTAAAGGATAAGTTGGGGGATAAAATACAAAATGCTCTACCAATTAGTTCAGAAAAGTTCCATTACTCTACCAAAACCTCTCTGCAATCACCAAGCGAGCATAATATTCAGGCACCAGAATATTCTCAAAACACAGAAAAATTGCAACTATCCCCTGCTGACTCATTAGCACCAATAACATTCCTTAATGCTAAAGTTAAATTAGAAGAGGATAAACAGCTAATAGTTAAAAATAATAAGAGTTTGTCTGATGATAGTATTGTAACAGTTGACATACCAGAAACAGCAATAATAACACAAAGGCATGTTAAGGAAAAACTACAAATAATAAAAGATACGGCAGATTCAGGAAAAGGAAATGGATTTCAAGAAATAAAAACAGAGGTAGAGAGGCAAATTTTAGCCGAAGTAGAAAAAGAAACCATAGAACTTGATGAAGAAAATCTACTACAGGAGCAGTTAACACAAAGATTAGCCAGGGAAGAAGAAAAGGAAAGGCAACTACTGGACACAGAGGACCTTGGAGAACTTGAGGAGCAGGGCATAGGAGTGGGAAACCTGGATTTAGAGGTAGCAGAGGAAAGGCACGTGCAGGAACTAGAGCCGCCTTTAGAAGAAGAGGATGATAGGCAACTACTGGACGCAGAGGACCTTGGAGAACTTGAGGAGCATGGCCTAGGAGTGGGAAACCTGGATTTAGAGGTAGCAGAGGAAAGGCAGGCACTGGAGCTGCATGTAGAGGAGGAAGAGGCAAGAAGGTTGGAGCTGCGCGAGGAATATGCGGTGGAATATGTAGAGGTAGAAAACCAGCATTTGCTAGAATTAGGGCAGCATATAGAGGTGGATGCGGAGGAACATGTAGGAATAGAAAACCAGCATGCAGTGGAACACATAGAGCCACATTTAGAAGAAGAGGATGATAGGCAACTACTGGACGCAGAGGACCTTGGAGAACTTGAGGAGCATGGCCTAGGAGTGGGAAACCTGGATTTAGAGGTAGCAGAGGAAAGGCAGGCACTGGAGCTGCATGTAGAGGAGGAAGAGGTAAGAAGGTTGGAGCTGCGCGAGGAATATGCGGTGGAATATGTAGAGGTAGAAAACCAGCATTTGCTAGAATTAGGGCAGCATATAGAGGTGGATGCGGAGGAACATGTAGGAATAGGAAACCAGCATGCAGTGGAACACATAGAGCCGCCTTTAGAAGAAGAGGATGATAGGCAACTACTGGACGCAGAGGACCTTGGAGAACTTGAGGAGCATGGCCTAGGAGTGGGAAACCTGGATTTAGAGGTAGCAGAGGAAAGGCAGGCACTGGAGCTGCATGTAGAGGAGGAAGAGGTAAGAAGGTTGGAGCTGCGCGAGGAATATGCGGTGGAATATGTAGAGGTAGAAAACCAGCATTTGCTAGAATTAGGGCAGCATATAGAGGTGGATGCGGAGGAACATGTAGGAATAGAAAACCAGCATGCAGTGGAACACATAGAGCCACATTTAGAAGAAGAGGATGATAGGCAACTACTGGACGCAGAGGGAGGACCGTGGAGGACTTGCGGAGCATGACGTAGGAGTAGAAGACCTGGGTTTAGAGGAGATGGAAGAGGAACAAAGGTTAGCTCGGGAGAGACAAGAGGAAGAGGAAAGAAGGGTTGAACTAGAAAGACAAACGTTAGCTCGGGAAGAGGAAGAGGAAAGGCTAGCCAGAAAGGAAGAAGAAAGAGTAAGACAGCAACAATTGAAAGAACATTATGAGAAACATAATGCGGAAGTTTTAGCAATATTAGCGAGGCAAAAGCAGGAAGAAGGGGAAAGAATAAGACAGCAACAATTAAAAGAATATTATGATAAATATAATGCTGACGTTTTAGCAAGAGTAGAAAGGCAAAAACGGGAAGAAGAGAGGCAAAAACAGCTTCAAAAGTTTAAGGAATATCAGGAACAACAAGTAAGAGAGGTTCTAATTCAGTTAGAGTATAAGAAACAATTAGAAAAACAACGGCTAACTGAAGTATTAGATAAACTAAAAGAAGGAGTAGTGTCATTAGAATTAGCAAATAAACAAGCTACAAAGCTATTACCAGGAGGAATTTTTTTTAAAGAGCATCTGCTTGTGCGAGAAGCAAAAAAACAACTGGGACTACAGAAAGTAGCTTTAGAAAATGGAGTGATACCAGGATTGGAAAAATTAGAAGAACTGGAAGAATTAGTAATTGGAATAACTAGAACAGCAGAAGTAATAACACAAGAAACGCAAAGATTAAGACAAGTAGAAGCAGTGAAAGCAAGAATTAAACTAGAGCAAATAAAAGAACCTTTAATAGTAGAAAAATCCCTTTTGCAAAAGATTAAAGAAAAATTGGGTTGTTGTTTTTCAGCAAATGATCACGAGCCAAAACCAAAAATGATCGAGATGGTTTCCATGCATACTAATGTCCAAGATGAAGAAATATCTGTTGATTCAATAGGAGAACAAGTTCCTGTTAATAGTTCGGTTGAAATTGTATAAATTTATAGTAAGGACCAGTTTTTATACATTTATAAGCTTAAATTACGCGTAGAAGATACTTTATTTAGCAAAATATAACAAAGTGTAGGTTTTTCTTCAATCAATAATAATTTTAAGCGAAAAGTTAAAATTGATAACAAACAATAAAAAATCAATTTTAAAATGTTCCTAGATATTTTCTTTCTATCGTTATCTTTATAACAGATATAAATCCACTTAAGTCACCCATTAAAATCTACTAAAATACTGATCTTAATAAAGGTGGTGCCGGATGTCGGATTCGAACTGACGACCGACCGCTTACAAGGCGGTTGCTCTACCACTGAGCTAATCCGGCTAAGTATTAATATGAAATATTACCTCAAAAATCAAACCTTTCAAGACTTATTATGTAACCTTCAGGTAAGAACAGAAGTTACCAATATAATATAAGAAAACCGCCTAGAAAATATTGCAACTTCTACCACTATAATAATTATGTTAAACTCGCTAAATTTTAACTCTAATTATGGAATGTTAGCTTGCAGTATTCTTTAGCTCTTTTTTAGAAGGCTTTTTAACCTGCCCCTTAACTTTTGCAGCTACTTTCTTTTCAATAGAAGCAGGAAGTTTAATACCGGCAGCCTGAATAAATTTAATAACACGCTCGGTAGGTTGCGCTCCTTGCCCGAGCCAATATTCTATGCGATCTTTCTTAAAAGTTACTCGATTCTCATCATCTTTTTTTAGAAGAGGGTTATAGGTACCGACTTTTTCAATAAAATCGCCGTCTCTTGGAGCACGGGCATCAGCAACTACTACTCTATAATAAGGAACTTTTTTTGCTCCGCCTCTAGCTAAACGAATTTTAACTGCCATAACTTCATTAATTTATTTAATTTTTTCTTCTTTAAACTCTACGTGCTTACGAACTTTTGGATCATATTTTTTAAAAGCAAGCTTTTCTGTTACGGTTTTTGGATTACGTTTTTTTACTAAAAAATACCCTGTACCAGCAGTGCTAACCAGCTTAACCAAAAGATTTTTATTCCTTTTTTTAGACACAACCTAGAAACCTTATTAAAAATAATTTTCGTATAAATATCTTTGTAAAATATAGTTAGAATTCTCAATTAGTCAAGAATAAATTAGCCAACATAATAATATCTCCAGATAAATTCGATAATTAATATATGGAAGCAATAAATCAGTAACGCATGACGTGTTATAGGACTTATATTAAGCGCAACCTTTTTTTCAAAATTGCCATAAGATAACGATAAATACACCATTATTGCAACCACACCACAAAACAATAAATTGGCCTTACTTAAATCAGAAAAATTAACTACTGTATGTAATAAAGAAACATAAGCAATAACAAAAGCAGCAATTTTGAGATCTATAGATTTTGCCTTAACCATATAACCTATAATAATTATTCCTATAACTAATGAACCATAATCAAAAAGATACGAGGCAAATGGAGATAAAATAACCAGAATGATAAAATGCAACCATCCTTTTGTTAAACTGTGAAACTGCTTCTGAAAAAGAGAAAGGTAAAGTTGTCCTAAAAAAAGAGAGATTAAAATATTTGCAGGAAAAAAAGATTCAATTATAAAAATTGTAGATACTAAGTATAATATCACTCCATAAAACAGTATATAAAAATTTACTGAATTTTTAAAGTTATAACCCACAAAAAACCCGAATATGGGCATAGCGTACCTACCTACCATCCTTAATGCCATCATTTCAGGAAAAAAATACCCCCCTAAATGATCCACAACCATTGTAACTATTGCTCCTAGCTTCAGCAAATCTTGATAATTTGTTTGCTTACCCATGAGCTTTTTTCATGAAAATTAAGTGTAGTTTAAAAAAGTACAATATTAGTATGTAAACCATACCAGCTATAAAAATAGTAAAAAACAATGCTAAAGTTTTGATAAACAAATTGTCAGAATAATATAAATCTTGGCAAAAATAATTAGAAAGAAATAACACTAACATCATCACAAAAGCACTTACTCCTATTTTGTAAATACAGTGTTTAGTCTTAGTAAAAATTTTAAAATCTCCACAATTTTCTGCATATTTATTCAATAATCCAACATTATACCAAGCAGCAATACTAGAACCCATAGCAATGCCTACATGGCCAAACGGAATCATTAACACTATATTAAGAAATGTATTAACAAGCAAAGAATAAATAGTAATACGCATAGGAGTTTTAGTATCTCCATGAGCATAAAAAATAGGCGTTAATATTTTTGCTATTACAAAAGCCGGTAACCCTAGCGAAAATGCAGCAAGTGCATTTGCTGTTTTAATCGTATCCTCGGAAACAAAAACCCCTCTCTCATATATTAAATGAATAATAGGATTTGCTAACACAAACAACCCTATTGTAGCTGGAACAGAAAGGACAAGAGATATAATTATTGCATTATTTTGTAAATTATTAGCGCTTGTAATATCTTTCTTTTGATAAATTTGGGAGAGTTCCGGCAATAAAATAGTGCCAAAAGTTACACCAATAATAGCAAGGGGAAGCTGATATAACCTTTCAGCATAAGATAAGATTGAAACAGCACCAGGAATAAAACTAGCAATAGATTGTGATACGAATAAATTAACCTGCTGAGCACCAGAACTCATAGCGGCAGGTCCCATATTTTTAAGCAATTTTGTTACATCAGGATCATTACAAAAGTTAAGAGACGGAGAAAAGGTTAATCTTGCTTTAGATACATAAAACCACATAAAAGCGACTTGTAAAACCCCTGCCAGAATTAGCGAATAAGATATGGCAAAATGAGCTGTTAATTTACCCTCAAAAAAATAAGTAAATAATATAACACACACATTCATAATTACTGGAGTAAAAGCAAAAGCAGCAAAGTTTTTAACCGAATTTAACATACCGCCTAATATCGCAGTAATTGATATAAAAACTAAATAAGGAGTTGTTATCCTGCACAGTAAAACTGCCAGCTCATACTTTTCCGATACTTCATAAAAACCAGGAGCGATTATAGCCATAAGGTAGGGCATTGCTGCCTGCATTATAAGAGTTAATAGAATAAGTACAATGGGTAATAAGGTTAATACTTCCCCGCTGAACTTGCGCCCTGACTCTCTAGATTCTAGTAATTTTTGACTAAAAATAGGAATAAAAACTATCGATAAAGCGCCCTCCCCGAAAATTCTTCTAAATAAATTAGGGAATTTAAAAGCAACATTCACGCAATCTGCAATAGCACTTGATCCAAAAGTTGCCGCAATAAATAACTCCCTGGCTAAGCCGAAAATTCTGGAAAGCATGGTAAAAAAAGCAACAATAATTCCAGATTTTAATAACATTATAAGATATTTTTAGGTTCAGATTAATTAGATGAGCAATAAGAAGAATAAGTAAACATATTATAATTAAGTTATTCTAAAAATAATTTAAAAGCTGAAAATTATAAACTGCTGTATCGGTTTCTGTATTTCCTCTTAGACGAAATTTACATATTAAAAAAAGATACATACAGGAAAGCTCACTTACTCGCAACTACTTTATTTCTTCCTGTTTCTTTTGCTTCGTATAAAGCCTTGTCAGCTTTGCTAATAAATTCCTCTACAGTATCACCTTGATGATATTCGGCTACACCTATGGAAATTGTTTTATGTATAACACTTACCTGCGCTGGAATGGTAAATTCTGTTCCTTCTATTAGACTACGTGTTTTATAGTGGACTGAAAAATCAAGACAAATTTTTGTAGATTTTGTTTCCTATTATCATGCTGCATTTTGTAATGCATTGAGATAAACATCCATAGGTTTTTTATAACCAATACTAGAATGAAATCTTCTATTATTATATTTATCTACATATATGTTAATCCCCTCCCTAAGTTCTGAGATATTGTTAAATTCATTTATAAATATACAATTATATTTTAGAGTCTTAAAAAATCTCTCCATAACAATGTTATCGATGCTTCTGCCTTTACCGTTCATAGAGATTTGTATACCGTATTTCTCGAGTATTTTTATATGTTCTGAGCCGGTATACTGACTACCTTGATCACTATTGAATATCAGCGGAGGTGGGTACTTACTAAGAGCGTCTTCTAAAATACTCGTTACAAGGCTTGCATCCATTGAATTTGACAGTTTATAACTCAATATAGCTTTACTGTGCCAATCTATAATTGCTGCCATATACATAAAGCCTATCGGGGTTCTAATGTATGTTATATCCCCGCTCCATACTTCATTTGATCTTGGTACGTATACAGACCGACTACCGTTATATATTTGCCAATAAGGCTCAAGGAGATATGGATATATCTTATGATCTTTATTCTGCATAGAGATAGATTTCTTTTTCTTTGGATAAATAGCCTCTATACCCATAATACCCATGTATTTGAGAGTACGATCTCTACCAATATTTAATCCTTCCTCTAATAAAGATTTATAAATAAAACGATAACCATACTCTGGATTATCTGTATATATTTCATCTATTCTATCCATAATCTTTTTGTTGTATAAGCTCATTATTTGGGGCTGATAATAAAGCATAGATCTATTTATCTTCAATAATTCGCATTGTCTTGCCATTGATAATTCTTTCAGCTTGGAATCGACAAGATCTCGTTTATTTGCTATATCCAAGCCGTTTAGCTTTCCCAACGCCCAGTCCCTCTCTATTGTAGCCTTCCCCAGAGCTTTTGCTAATTCATCATTTTGAGATTTTAACTCCTCAATTTCTGTTTTGTACTCACTGACTACTTTTGCCGGCTCAAAAGCCATTGATGCATTACTTAAAAAATGCTTCTTCCAATTTTGAATAGTCTTTGGAGTAATTTCATATTTCTTTGATAATTGAGATATAGTTACCTCCGATTCTAGTAATTCCAACACTACTTTAGTTTTATATTCTGCACTGAAATTTTTAATATGCTTTTTTGTCATATATTTAAATTATGTTTCTTTTAATTTTATATCTTTTGCGAAACAAAACTATTGATTTTACTGTCTGACTTCTTCAGTCCACTATAGTTTAATCTTTCTACATGTTTCAAAGCCGTCCATTCCCGGCATCATTACATCTAGCAAAACGATATCTATCCTGTTTTGAGCTAACATTTCAAGTGCTGCAACCCCGTTGCTTGCAGTAAATACAGTATAATATTCTGCCAATAATTTAGCTTCTAATAATTTAACATTAGGTTCTAAATCGTCTACTACTAATATTGTGGCAGTCATAATATTTAAACAGTATTATTATTACTTATAAACCTTTCCACAGAAAAAAAGAAATTGTCAATAGATACTGGTTTTGAAAGGTATAAATCACAACCAGACTCTGAAATCCTCATTACTTCATTTTTCATAGCAAATGCAGTTATAACTATAATGGAGATTTTATTTGTTTTGGGATTATTTTTTAAAATTTTTATTAAATCTAAACCTGAAACATCAGCTAATTGTATATCCATCAATATAAGATCCGGTAACTGCTCAATAACAATTTCCAATATATTGAAACCATCTTTTGAAAGAATAACCTCATGATCTTTTATCGTTAATAAGTCGCAAAATAACTTTAAGTTTAACTCGTTATCTTCAACTACTAAAACTTTTGCCATCACCGGTAAAAAATTATTTTAATAAATATTAAATAACTATTGTTATTTAAACCCTACCATAACCCTATTATAATAGGATATCATAATCTAACTAAGGTTAATTTGCTTCCTAATTATACCAATCTACGCTTTTTAAATTATAATGTGGCCTTATTGCTATTCCCTAGTTCAATTATCCTGTAATACGTTACGTTGAACATGCCATGCGTTATTATCACTTTGTATATAAAAATCAAGTCTAAAATTATGGAGTGATGATTTAACGATTATGTTATTTATATCCTGGTTTGATAGCAAATTAACGTTATCATACAGTAAAAATAACCGTTCACATTTATTCACATCAAAATTTGCATTTACCGAGAGAACAGACAAGATTTTACTTTCATCGGGGTTAATTATTACCATGCTTGATGAATTATTAAAGTTTTTTAACTCAGAACCAATTAAAATGGGTTGTTTTTCCGGCCATGTATCGTATATAGTTCCATGCGGGATAAATTGCTTTCTAGAATATATCCATAGAACTGTGTCCAGTTCAAAAGCCTGTTCTTTGCTGTTTGTATAGACAAATACCTTAATAGCGCTATGATAGCATTTTTCTGCAAGGTTACAAAATGCTCTTGAGAGTTTTTCTGGTGTGGTTTTATAACAGCTAATTTTAATCATTTCTTGTGTAATATAGTAACTTTAATATGCCAAAATGTACTTATATAGTTCTTTTAAAGGATAATGAGAATAACATTCCTTACTTAATAGAATCACTAAAAAGGACAACTGGCTCTTTTACAAAAGAGTTTATCATCATTGATGACGGTTCAAAAGATAAATCTTTAACTACCGTTAAATTGGCCGTTAATGATTTACCAAGAACAACTATTATTACTCAGCAAACTCAAGGGCCAGCAATAAGTGTAAATAAAGCTGTTAATCTAGCCACAGGAGACTACGTTCATTTTGTAGAAGGTAATGAGATTTTACATCCAGAATCAACTATGATAATGATCGATTCATGTAGGAAATTTGGAGCAGAAGTTGCTTGTATAAGGCTGGGGGAAGCAGCAAACGAAAAAAATTTTACTAAAAATTTATCTATCCAGCCAAGGTTAATTCAAGCACCGATAACCCAAATTCTCTTAAACAAAATCAAATTGTTAAGGAATATTGGAGGGGCTGGAAGTTTAGTAAAAAGAAACTTACTTGAAAAAACTGGCAAGGCCGACAGCAGCATTTACTGCCAGACTATGTCGATGTCGCTGAGATGTGCTAAATATAGTAATTTTGTTTTTGTTAATAACGTATTATCTCTGAAACAAAAAGAAAATACAGAACTCGATAAAAATTTGGATCTTATAATAATTTAAGAGCAATCTATAATTTTGCTAGCAGCCATCATGAAATTTGCCAAACCATTATCCCAGAATTGCTACAACATCTTAGCTTGGAAATGTTATCCCAAAAACTAAAGGTTAGATATTATTTGCAGTCAATTAGGGCAAAATATACTACATCGCTGCTACTAGATGAAGTGCTTGAATTTTATAAAACCGAATATGAAAAATTATTTTAAAAAATTATTTTTTATAAGTACTTGAACTATCATCTTTAAAGCATATATAAACAGCACAAGCTTAGTTCCAGCTAAAGCTAAGCGTTTTTGGTTAACTTAAATTAATGAGGTTCAAAATGAATTTTACACCATTGCACGATCGTGTTGCGATTAAACCTATGGACCAAGAAGAAAAAACTCTTGGAGGTATAATTATTCCTGATACTGCAAAAGAAAAGCCTATGCAGGGAAAAGTTATTGCAGTCGGTAAAGGAACTAAGGACAAAGACGGTAATCTTATCCCCCTTGATGTAAAAGTAGGAGACAAAGTACTTTATGGTAAATGGGGTGGAACAGAAGTGAAAGTAAATGGTCAGGAATTCATTATTATGAAAGAATCTGACATTGTGGGAATAATAAATTAAGTAACTAACATTTTACAAGGAGTAATACATTATGGCTAAACAAATAAAATACGGTACAAAAGCCCGTGAAGAAATGATTAAAGGGGTGGATTTTCTGGCCAATGCTGTTAAAGTTACT
Source organism: Candidatus Megaera polyxenophila (assembly GCA_037101405.1). NCBI lineage: Bacteria > Pseudomonadati > Pseudomonadota > Alphaproteobacteria > Rickettsiales > Rickettsiaceae > Candidatus Megaera > Candidatus Megaera polyxenophila. Next base: position 209,025 of record AP017964.1, read on the forward strand.
TTAGGCCCAAAAGGACGTCACGTTGCGATAGAACAATCCTTTGGTGCTCCACGAGTAACAAAAGACGGGGTTACTGTAGCTAAAGCTATAGAATTAAAAGACCCAGAACAGAATTTAGGCGCTCAATTAGTGAAATCTGTTGCAAGTAAAACAGCAGATGTAGCAGGTGATGGTACAACAACTGCTACTATCTTAACACAAGCAATAGTTAAAGAAGGCAATAAAGCAGTAGCTGCAGGATTTAACCCTATGGATCTTAAAAGAGGCATTGATATTGCAGTTGCAGAAGTGCTTGAGTCAATCAAAAAATCCAGTAAACCTATAAGTAGCCACGAGGAAATAGCTCAAGTAGGAACTATTTCTGCTAACGGAGACAAAGAAATAGGTGAGCAAATAGCGCTTGCTATGAAAAAAGTCGGTAAAGAAGGAGTTATAACTGTAGAAGAAGCGAAGAATTTTGGCTTTGAAGTTGATGTAGTAGAAGGTATGATGTTCGATAGAGGTTATCTCTCTCCATACTTCGTAACAAATTCTGAAAAGATGATAGTGGAGCTTGATAATCCTTACATTCTTATTTTCGAGAAAAAACTTTCTTCCCTACAACCAATGTTACCTGTTCTTGAAGCTGTTGTTCAGTCTTCTAGACCGTTATTAATTATCGCTGAGGATGTTGAAGGTGAAGCACTTGCCGCATTAGTCGTTAACAAACTCCGTGGTGGGCTAAAAGTAGCTGCAGTAAAAGCTCCTGGATTTGGAGATAGAAGAAAATCTATGCTTGAAGATATTGCAGTTCTAACTAATGGACAATTAATCAGTGATGATCTTGGCATGAAACTTGATAATGTAACTATTTCAATGCTAGGTAGTGCTAAAAAAGTCAAAATTTCCAAAGAAGATACTGTAATTGTTGAAGGCGCTGGCGCTAAAGTAGATATTGAATCAAGATGCGCACAGATTCGCAAACAAATAGAAGAAACCACTTCTGATTATGATAAGGAAAAACTACAAGAAAGACTGGCAAAACTTGTTGGTGGTGTTGCGGTTCTTAAAGTCGGTGGTGCAACTGAAATCGAAGTTAAAGAAAGAAAAGACCGCGTTGATGATGCTCTTCATGCAACCAGAGCAGCCGTAGAAGAGGGTATTGTCCCTGGTGGTGGCGTTACTCTGTTTTATGCTGCTAGAGCTTTGGAGGATGTAAAAGGAACTAACGATGATCAACAAGCCGGTATAAACATCGTCAAAAAAGCTCTTCAATCGCCTGCAAGGCAAATTGCTGAAAATTCAGGAGTAGATGGAGCTATTGTTGCTGGCAAATTAACTGAAAGTAAATCAATTACTTTTGGTTTTAATGCCCAAGAGATGGAGTATGTTGATATGTTCAAAGCTGGTATTATCGATCCTACCAAGGTAGTTAGAACAGCTTTGCAAGATGCAGCCTCCGTTGCTTCGTTAATCATTACTACCGAATCTATCATTACTACTGATCCTACTAATAAAGAGGATGCACCAGCTGCTGGCGGCGGAATGGGTGGTATGGGCGGAATGGGCGGAATGGGCGGAATGGGCTTTTAACCGCACGTAGCCAATTTATTCTTAACTAGAACAAAAAAAACAAAAAGAGATTGCTTTTATAAAAGCAATCTCTTTTTGTTTTTATCCTGGAGTTAAACTAGAATAAGGTCTAAAAAACACTAATTCTTATTTAACTAGTGTAGAAGAAGTTTTATCATAACTTTTGGTATTAGTTTTATATAAAACTAATATTATAGCCTCCAACGGCAGGAACAAATTTAAATATGTACGATATATTTTTTCAGCAGGTTAAGTCATTATTGCACCTATCAGAACCGGCTCAAAAAGCTCTCAAACGCCTTAAAATCGCTAATCTGAGGGATTTGCTTTTTTACAAACCGATTGCTTATAACTTTATTAAAATAAACCCTGACCTAACAAAAGTAAAAAATGGTGAGCTAATTCAAACAGAAGTAACAATAGATGATGTACTTCGCCCTTCTTCAAAACGGTCTCCACTTAAGATTAAGGTTTCTAATACTACAGGGACGATTATTCTGGTTTTTTTTAGTAAAATTCATCCGTTCATTTTTAGCAAATTAAGAGTCGGTCAGAAATATATTGTTACCGGTAAAGTAGAAATTTTTGACCATTCTTTACAAATAAGCCATCCGGAATTTATATTTAAACAAAATTTAACTACGCCTGTAATGCCTGTCTATCCACTTACTTACGGTATAGTAAACAAGCAATTATACAGTTATATCAGGGAAGCTATTAGCATTCTAGAAAATGCTATTAATACAAAGAAGTCTTTCTCTGAACAAAAAATAGAAGAAAGAAAATATATAGATGAATTACTCAGCGAGATCAAAAATTTACACCTAATTGGCTATTCGGGGGCAAATTATGATATTGAAAGAAATATAAGTTTGAATATACAAAAACTAGCAGAGAGAGAATTGTTTGCCAATCAGGCATCATTGGTAAAAATTAAAACCGAAGAACAAAAGAGACAGGGCAGATCATTTCCTTCAAACCATGAGTTACATAAATTAGTTCTAGAAAAGCTTGGTTTTGAGTTAACCGAAGGCCAATTAAAGGCAATTAAGGAGATAGAAGCTGACCAATTTGCTGATATACAAATGATGCGTATGTTGCAAGGAGACGTGGGCTCTGGAAAAACACTAGTGGCCCTTCTGACGATGTTAAATGTCGTAAACTCAGGAACACAAACAGCATTAATGACCCCAACCGACTTGCTAAGTGCTCAGCACTATCAATTTTTCTGTAGTGCTTTAGAAAACACTACAATTAAAGTTGAGTTACTAACAGGCAAAACTCCGGTAAAACAGCAACTACAATTAAAAAAAGATTTAGCAGACGGTAAGGTGGATATATTAATTGGCACTCATGCTTTATTTCAAAAAGGCGTAGAATTTAAGGATTTAGGATATATTATTATTGATGAACAGCATAGGTTTGGCGTTGAACAAAGACTAGAATTAATCAAAAAAGCTTCCCATCCCGATGTACTTGTTATGACAGCTACCCCTATCCCACGGAGTTTAACTTTAACGATGTTCGGAGATATGAGCGTCTCCCAACTTAAAACTAAACCACGCAACCGCTTACCTATAATTACCTCTGCAATTTCTAGCGAAAAAAGATTCGAAGTTATCACCTCACTAAATAAAAAATTACAACTAGGAGAAAAAATTTATTGGGTATGTCCTTTAATCGATAAATCAGATGAAACATTAAAAACGATTTTTTCTGAAGAAGAAAATCCAGATCTTTCTTTATTTTCTGACGTAAGCACCAGATTTATTGAACTAGATAAGGCGTATCCCAACCAGGTTGCTATGATCCACGGAAAAATGAAAGCAGCGCTTAAAGATCAGGTAATGCAGGAGTTTAAAAACGGTAAAGTTCGTATATTGGTTGCAACAACAGTTATTGAAGTGGGTATTGATGTTCCGGATAGCAATTTGATTATTATCGAAAATGCTGAAAAATTTGGCCTTGCCCAGCTTCATCAACTAAGAGGTAGAGTAGGACGAGGAAGCAAACAATCTTATTGTTTACTTATGTATAACCCAAAAAAATTATCCAAATTTGCTAGGGAAAGGCTTAAAATCATGAGAGAAAGTAACGATGGTTTCTATATTGCTGAACAGGACCTGGTACTAAGAGGCGGAGGGGAAATCTTAGGTACTAAGCAGAGCGGTGAACCTGTTTTCTTTTTTGCGGATCTTACCAGAGATTTAAGAATTTTACTACATGCAAATAATCTTATAAAATCACTCGAAATAAATAAGTTTATTGATTTTCAAATTACCCTATTTGCCAGAAATAATCAGGAACTGATTAAAAGTGGATGATACAATTATAGGTTATAAATTTTATAATTATTTATTTTTTAGTTGACAATATTACTAAATTATCCTAAATAAAGGCATTATTTCCTGTTTTTATTAATCAATAATTAATTATGTCAAAGTCAATACGGAAGCGTAAGGGAGAAGAAATAGCCAGCTTATACCCTATAGAGTAAGGTGGCCCAATTTGTCTAGACTAAAAATCAGAAATTATGAGATATAATTTGCGTTATAATTTTAGCCAATAATTTTTGTTAAATACACCTGTTCTGGAGTTAAATATTCCAAGGATTGGTGCATCCTTTTACTATTATAAAAAGTTATGTAATCTGTTATAGCATTTTTTACCTCCTTGACAGTATTTAAAATTATCAAATATATTTTTTCTTGTTTTAATGAACGCCAAAATCTTTCAATAAATACATTATCTAAAGCCCTACCTTTACCGTCCATGCTAATCTTGATTTCACGTTTAACAAGTTCGTGGATGAAATTTTTTGACGTAAATTGAGAACCTTGATCGGTATTAAAAACCTCAGGTTGACCGTGCTTTTCTAGGGCTTCTTCTAGTGCGTCGATGCAAAAATCACTTTCTAAGCTAATTGAAACCTTCCAGCTCAGAATATAACGGCTAAACCAATCAATAATGGCTACTAGATATACAAATCCTTGTGCCATTCTAATATAAGTTATATCGGTGCTCCATACCTGATTTGTCTTAGTAATTTCAACGCCTTTTAAAAGATAAGGATATACCTTATGAGCTTGGTTGCGCTTGCTTAAATTCATTTTAGGATAAATGGCTTCTATTGCCATTATTCCGTAATAACGACTTACCGCTTTGCGACCGATAACAATTCCAAACGGTACAAGATGCCTGGACATTCTTCTGGCCCCGAAATACGGATGCTCTGTGTAGATTTCATCAATTACTTTCATTATTTCTAAGTCTCTTGTAGTTATTCCTTTTGCCTTGTAATAATAAGTAGATTTATTAATTAAAAGTAGATCGCATTGCCTAGCAATGCTTAGATTTCTACAATTATTATCAATCATACTTTTCCTAGTTTCCAAGTCCAAACAATGTAGATTTTTTTTTCAGCCAGTCACGCTCAACGCTTAACTGTCCTATTTGTTCATATAATTGTTTTATCAAATCTTGATTGTCTGGATCTTTTGTTGCCGGCTTAACTTGAAAACCACTAACTAAATTTTCTATACCTCTTTTTTTCCATGCTTGTATTTGAGTTGCATGAACCCCGTACTTACTGCTTATTTGTGCTATTGTCATTTCAGCTTTTATTGCTTCTATAACAATTTTTGTTTTTTCCGTCGCACTATATTGCTTCGCTTTTTTAGACATATAATTTCCATTCCCTTGTTGTGAAATTATATCTCATTTTGCATTTTTAGCAGTCCAGTTTTTGGGTACCATTATAGAGTTAGAAACTTATTTAAGTACAGGTTATTCTAATTATAAGCTTGGGAAGTTCAGAGAAGCAATTGATAGTTTTGAGAAAGTAACCAAAATTGATCCTAATCACATAAAAACCCATTTTTATTTAGGACATTCCAACCTCCGCCTTAGTAAATTTTCTGAGGCTACTAAGCATTTTGAGAAAGTGATAGATTTGAATCCTAAATATATAGATGCTTATTACGCCTTAGGTGGGATTTATTTTAAGCTTGGTAATTTTCCTGAGGTAATTAAGAATTTTGGAGAATTGATAAAATTAAAACCTAATCATGATGATGCTCATCAAGTTCTAGGTAGTAGTTACTTAAAAATTGGTGATTTGTATAATGCAATTATGCACTTTACAAAAGCAGTATCATTAAATCCTCTGAAGTTTACTGATTGTTATCTTACTAGTCTCGCAAAGATAAAAAATCCTGATTTTAAAAACTTAACAACTATTAGTAAATCTTTACAGCAAGTTATTGCTTCTAACAAAACAATTTTGAAGGAAACAGCTGACGAATCTACTTTAAGTAAGGTTAATTTTAACATAGCGGAGGCTCTTGCTTTTTTACATAAATTAGGGTTTTCCGAAGAAAGTGAATTTTTAAAACACGCTGCAGATTATTATTTCAGATGTGGAACTGTTGTTGCTCTTGAAAAAATTATTAATCACGATCCGCAAGATACTCTCAAACTGCACTATAAAGCCCATTATGAAAGAGGGAATATTGCTTTTACAAACAAAGACTACAACACCGCATTATCCTATTACGAGCAGGTTTTAAAGGTTATGCCTAGTTTTATTGATGCTTATATTCATGCATCTTTATCTTGTATAGAGATTGGTAAGAATGGAGATGGAATATCTATTTTAATAAGTGAAAGAAGTTCTTGGTACTTGAGCCAATCTAGAAAATATCTCCCTAGTTTACTGAAAGCTATTGATGAAGGATTAACCGAGGAGCTAGATAAATCAATAAAAAAACCTATAGAAATAGTAAATCTGATCTTTAATTATTATGTAGGAGATGGTGGTGCAGAATTTGTATCCGGATCAGAACACGTAATCAAAGAGGTAATGGGATTAGTTGGAGAAGAAACTTCAATTTAACCAATTAATGATACTAAAAATTATTATGTAAATAGTATATAGTGCCAGTATCCTATTATTATTGTTATATAATTTTGCTTCTATTAAGCTTGCTCTGAGAGACTGTTTTATTGCTGTTATTTGCGATCAAACCTTTCTTGCTATCTAATTCTTTTAAAAAGTCATCGAAGTGAGAGTATATTTCTGTAAAATCCATTTTCATAGGTTATTTCTATTATTTTGTGAAATGAAGTAACCTATAACCTAGTTCTTTACTGCTGTACAGCCATCTTTCTAATGCGAAACTCGCGTTATATAAACAAATCCTAGGCAATGACTTCTACCTTTATAACCCTCGTAATTCTTAAACTCCAAGGGTTACAAGTGTTTTTATGTTTAATATTCTGTGGTGTTAATTTTATTTCAGATAATAAAAAATATAAATAACCTTATAAAAGCTACTATTCAAATTGCAGGATAAATAGAAAAAAAGCCGAAGTTTCGTTTTAAACTAGCCATAAAAAAATCAACACAAAAATACACTTAGCAAGGATTATAGCTATACAGTTTTTTGACCTACAATAACTTCTCATTATTATTAACAAGAAAAAGCCTGGAGGTTCTCAAAAATAAACAAACCCAAAAATTTAAAAATTTGCAATTTATTTTGGCAATAGAGGATACTAGGCTACTTATCTGAACATAACCTCGCCCTGATTAAATTTACATAAGAAGAGTAAATTTAATCAGGGCCAATTTTACTGATTTTCAATAATTTTTTTATCTCGACTCTGTGCTTCTTTTTTAGCAATATTCATATAAAAGCCTGTACCAGCAGGTATTAACCGACCAACTATCACATTTTCTTTTAAACCAATCAGTTTATCTAGTTTACCGGCAACAGCAGCTTCAGTCAAAACTTTGGTTGTTTCCATGAAAGATGCAGCCGATATAAAAGAATTTGTTTGAAGCGAAGCTTTAGTAATACCCTGCAGCACCGGCTCTGCACAAGCAGGATCACCACTATTTTTTACAAGTTTCTTATTGATATCCTCAAGTTCAGCAGCATCAACCAATTCTCCAATTGTAAATGTAGTATCACCGGTATGAGTAATTTCTACTTTCTGCAGCATCTGGCGAATTACAACTTCAATATGCTTATCATCGATTTTTACCCCTTGCAGTCTATAAACAGCTTGAATTTCTTGAACCATATACCTTGCCAGAGCTTCAACTCCCATGACTTTTAAAATATCCTGGAGAACAGGATTACCGTCGATAATCATGTCTCCTTTTTTGACAAAGTCACCCTCATTTACAACCACATGTTTTCCTTTAGGAAGCATATATTCAATTGGCTCAGACCCATCAGACGGATGTAAAATAATTCTTCTTTTTGACTTATAATCTTTACCAAACTCAATACGCCCCTCTACGTCTGCAATCACTGCATGATCCTTAGGTCTTCTTGCTTCTACAAGTTCGGCGACTCTAGGAAGACCACCGGTAATATCCCTTGTTTTTGTGGATTCTCGAGGAATACGAGCTAAAATATCCCCAGCAGCAACCTCATAACCGTCAGTAACACTAAGGACCGCATTCACCGGTAAATAATACTTAGCTTCCATCCCGTTTGATAATTCAACTTTTTTTCCGCTCGAATCCAATAACTGTATACGCGGACGTAAATCCACTCCCCTGGAATATTGTTTTGATTCAATTACTACTTTACTCGATATTCCAGTAGTATCATCCATAACGTCCCTGACCGATAATCCTTCTATCATATCAGTAAATAAAACCTTCCCTGATTTTTCGGTAATGATCGGAATAGTATAAGGATCCCACTCAGCAATTTTCTGCCCTTTTTGTACCATATAACCATCGTCAACCATCAACCTCGCCCCATATGGCACTTTGTTCTTTGCACGCTCGTTACCCTTTTCATCAATAAATAAAACTTCGCATGCACGGCTCATTACTATCTGGCAACCTTCTGAATTCACAACTAAATTACGTCCTATAATTTTTACTTTCGAATCGTAAGAAGCCTCTATAGAGGATATTTCTGCTCCCTTAGTAGCAGCACCACCAATATGGAATGTTCTCATAGTAAGCTGAGTTCCAGGTTCTCCAATGGACTGAGCAGCAATTACTCCCACAGCCTCACCTATAGAGACAATTGAACCAGTTGATAAATCACGACCATAGCATTTAGCACATATACCTAAATCGGTTTTACATGTAAGAACAGACCTAGCTTTAAGGAAATCTAATCCAGAAGCTTCTATTTTTTCTAGTTTTTCTTCATCAATTAAATCCCCTGCAGATATTATAAGTTTGTTTGTTACAGGGTGGTAAATATCAGCGGTAACTGACCTTCCTAAAATCTGATCAGCTAGAGACATTAAGACTTCCCCACCATCTATAATAGTTTTAATTTCTATACCATCTGTCGTACCACAATCATATTCTGTAATAATACAATTTTGAGCTACGTCCACCAGCCTTCTAGTTAAATACCCCGAATTTGCAGTTTTAAGAGCCGTATCCGCAAGACCTTTACGAGCACCATGGGTAGAGTTAAAATACTCCCTAACAGTTAATCCTTCTCTAAAATTTGAAATAATAGGAGTTTCAATAATTTCACCTGAAGGTTTTGTCATAAGTCCACGCATACCAGCAAGCTGTTTTATCTGAGCGGCAGATCCTCTGGCCCCGGAAATAGCCATCATATGAATTGAATTCAATTTGTGTACAGTATTTTGATATATACCGCTATCATTAGATGCGGGCTTTGCAATGTCCTCCATCATATCGGTAGCAACTTTATCCGTACAAGCAGACCAAGCATCAACTACTTTATTAAATTTTTCTCCAAAAGTAATAAGACCTTCTGAATATTGCTGTTCAAACTCCTTAACCAAAGCTGATGTCTCTTTTATATGTTTACCTTTTGAAGCAGGAATTACCATATCATCCATACCAAAAGAAATACCAGACTGACAAGCATATTTAAAACCTAATTGCATTAAATGGTCGGCAAATATTACTGTCGCTTTCTGACCGCAATAACGATAAACAGAGTCAATAGCATTAGAAATTGTTTTCTTGGTCATTTGCTTATTTACTAACCTGAAATCAATATTTGCGTTATTTTTAGGTATTAATTCACCCAGAATTAACCTACCTGGTGTTGTTTCAACAATATTCTCAACCTGTTCTCCTTCAGAATTAATAACTTCCATCCGAAAACGAATTTTAGAATGTAAAGTTACTATTTTTTCATAAAGGGCAAACTCTACTTCAGCCATATCGGCAAAGACCATCCCTTCCCCTGGTTCTCCTGAAAGTTCAAGGGTTAAGTAATATAAGCCAAGTACGACGTCTTTATCCGCAGAAATAATAGGCTTACCGTTAGCAGGGCTCAAAATATTATTTGTCGACATCATCAGTACCCTTGCTTCAAGCTGAGCCTCTATGGAAAGTGGTATGTGCACTGCCATCTGGTCACCATCAAAGTCCGCATTAAATGCTGCACAAACAAGAGGATGCAGCTGAATAGCTTTACCTTCAATAAGTAATGGTTCAAATGCTTGAATCCCTAATCTATGCAAGGTTGGAGCTCTGTTTAAAAGTACCGGATGTTCACGTATTACTTCTTCTAAGATATCCCAAACCTCTATCCTTTCAGCTTCTACAATCTTTTTAGCAGCTTTAATGGTAGTAGCTATCCCATAAAGCTCCAGCTTCGAGTATATAAAAGGTTTGAACAATTCCAGCGCCATTTTCTTTGGCAAACCACACTGATGTAACTTCAGTTCAGGGCCAACCACAATTACCGAACGTCCTGAATAGTCTACCCTTTTACCGAGTAAATTTTGCCTAAAGCGTCCCTGTTTACCCTTTAACATATCGCTTAAAGATTTTAATGGACGTTTGTTTGGGTTTTTAATTACCTTGCCACGACGACCATTATCAAATAAAGCGTCTACTGCTTCTTGTAACATTCTTTTTTCGTTACGAATAATAATGTCTGGAGCTTTTAGTTCAAGTAATCGACGCAAGCGGTTATTTCTATTAATAACTCTTCTATATAATTCATTAAGGTCCGAGGTAGCAAATCTTCCACCATCAAGCATCACAAGAGGTCTTATTTCCGGTGGAATAACCGGTAAAACATTAATGATCATCCATTCAGGGTTGTTACCCGAATGCAGAAAATCTTCGACAAGTTTTAAACGCTTAATAAGTTTTTTCTTTTTAGTTTCAGAATTAGTTTCTCTAAGCTCAGTTTGAAGTTGTATACTTAGTTCTTGAAGGTTAAGCTCAGCAAGAAGACGCTGCACAACCTCTGCACCTATTAAGGCAACAAAACTATCTTCGCCATACTCATCTTGCGCTTTAATGTAAGCATCATCACTGAGTAAATCACCTTTTTGTAGAGGCGAAATACCTGGATCAACAACCACATAGTTTTCAAAATATAGGATCTTTTCGAGATCCTTCATAGCAATATCAAGCAAGGTGCTTATTCTAGATGGCAAGGACTTTAAAAACCATATGTGTGCAACAGGAGCCGCAAGCTCAATGTGCCCCATTCTCTCCCTTCTAACCCTAGAAGAAGTAACTTCAACACCACATTTTTCACAAGTGATGCCTTTATATTTCATCCGCTTATACTTACCGCATAAACATTCGTAATCTTTTACAGGACCAAAAATCCTGGCACAAAACAACCCCTCTTTTTCAGGTTTAAAAGTCCGATAGTTAATGGTTTCAGGTTTTGTTACCTCTCCAAAAGACCAAGATCTTATTTGCTCTGGACTTGCAATATTTATCTTTATTTGATCAAATTGTTGAGTGTTGCTTAATTGACCGTAAAAATTAACTCTTGTTGACATAATAGCTTTTCCTCAAACTTAAACTCTTGCAACCTTGCTTTTAAAACCAAGTGACATTCAAAAAAACGGCACACAAAATTTAGACGATTGTGCATCGAAAACTAAACCTACTCTGAACTTTCCTCTAATTGTACATTTAAACAAAGAGATCTAAATTCCTTAATCATAACGTTAAATGATTCCGGTATACCTGATTCAAAATTACCTTCACCTTTAACAATAGCCTCGTAAATTCTGATTCTACCTGCTACATCATCAGATTTAACAGTTAGCATTTCTTGTAATGTATAAGCAGCACCATAAGCTTGCAATGCCCAACATTCCATCTCTCCAAACCTTTGACCACCAAAATGGGACTTACCACCAAGAGGTTGCTGGGTAACCAAGCTATACGGGCCAATAGAACGAGCATGGATTTTATCATCCACAAGGTGATGCAGTTTCAGTAGATATTTATACCCGACTGTTACGTGACGATCAAAATATTCTCCAGTTCTACCATCGATCAGTTTAACTTGACCTGAAGAATGTTGATCAGCGAGTTCTAACATTTCTTTAACATGCCCCGCCTTGGCACCATCAAATACAGGAGTTGCAAAATAAACCCCTCCTTTTATCTTCTCACAAAAATCAATAAATTCTTCTTTTTTTAAGTTTTTGAGCTTAGAAGTAACATCGCTTTCACCATATATCTTACAGACAAAGTCCTTAAGTGCTTCAACTTCCAACTCATTTTTATTGTAAGCGTGCAGCATATTGCCAACTTTGTAACCTAAAGTTTTTGCTGCCCATCCCAAATGGGTTTCCAATATCTGGCCAACGTTCATCCTCGATGGCAAACCAAGGGGATTTAATACCACGTCTATAACCGTACCATCTTCCAGGAAAGGCATATCTTCCTCCGGCATAATACGAGATATCACGCCCTTATTTCCATGCCGTCCAGCCATCTTGTCACCTGGTTGCAATTTATGTTTTGTCGCAATAAATACTTTTACAACTTTTAATGCTCCTTGAGGCAAATCGTCACCGTTCTGTATTTTTTCAACTTTACTAGTAAAACGCTTATTAAGCTCATCTTTCTTTTCATCATATTGAGCCTTAATCTGCTCAATTTCAACCATTACGGAGCTATCTTCTACAATCAACTGCCAATACTGTCCCTTAGATAAAGTAGATAATAAAGTACTATCAATCTTCGCACCTGATTTTACAGCTTTAGGACCTGAAAGAACTATTTGTCCCTCTAAAATCTTTTGTAAGCGCACGAACACGAAATGATCGATAATTTCAATTTCATCATCTCTATCTTTAGCAAGTTTTTCAATCTGTTGCTTTTCAATTGTTATTGCCCGCTCGTCTTTTTCCACGCCTCTACGTGAAAGCACCCGGACTTCGACAACAGTACCGCTGACCCCAGGTGGTACATACAAAGAAGAATCTCTAACATCAGAAGCTTTCTCACCAAAAATTGCTCTAAGCAATTTCTCTTCCGGTGTCATAGGAGATTCGCTTTTAGGTGTCACCTTACCAACTAAAATGTCTCCAGATTTTACTTCGGCTCCAATATGGATAATACCAACTTCATCCAAATTCCGAAGGCTTTCTTCTCCTACATTTGGCATATCCCTGGTTATTTCCTCAGGTCCCAGCCTTGTATCTCTTGCAACCACCTCAAATTCTTCAATGTGAATAGAAGTAAATACATCATCCTTTACAATTCGTTCGGAAATTAAAATTGAATCTTCGAAATTGTAACCACTCCACGGAATAAAGGCTACAAGTACATTTCTACCCAGCGCAATCTCCCCATTATCAATCGCAGAACCATCAGCAATAACTTCACCACGCCTTACTTGATCGCCAACGTTAACTAGAGGTTTTTGATTGATACATGTATTATGATTTGATTTCTGAAACTTCAGCAATGAATATATATCAACTTCCGGCGAACCGTTTTTCTTACGCTCCAAAGTTCTAACAACTATTCTAGTTGCATCAACTTGTTCAACTATACCGTCATTTAACGCAACTACGGCAGCACCAGAGTCTCTTGCTACCACATCTTCTATTCCTGTTCCAACAAGAGGAGCATCAGTTTTAATAAGAGGTACTGCTTGACGTTGCATGTTTGAACCCATAAGTGCACGATTCGCATCATCATTTTCTAGAAACGGAATCAACGATGCTGCAACCGAAACAACTTGCATAGGGGTTACATCTATAAAATCAACTTCGGAAAGTGGTACAGTTACAAAATTACCTGATTCAACCCGGCAATTAACCATCTCAGATTTTATTCTACCATCTGGTTGTATTTCCATATCCGCTTGAGCAATTTTATATTTCCCTTCTTCAATAGCAGAAAGGTAAACTACCTCATCAGTTACAAACCCATCTGTGACCTTTCTGTAAGGACTCTCTATAAAACCGTGTTTATTGATTCTGGCATAAGTAGCCATGGAATTAATCAACCCAATATTCTGACCTTCTGGTGTTTCAATAGGACAAATACGACCATAATGAGTAGGATGGACGTCACGTACCTCAAACCCAACACGATCACGACTTACACCACCTGGCCCGAGAGCAGACAATCTTCTTTTATGAGTAATTTCAGATAATGGATTAGTTTGATCCATAAACTGTGAAAGCTGCGAAGTGCTGAAGAACTCTTTTACAACTGAAACTAAAACTTTAGAATTAACCAAATCATGCGGCATAACGGCGTCAATATCAACTACTGACATCCTCTCTAATATTGCTCTTTCCATCCTTACTAGGCCGATTCTGAACTGATTTTCAATCAATTCACCAACAGACCTTACTCTTCTGTTACCTAGATGATCTATATCATCAACAGCTCCTTTGCCATCTTTCAAGTCTACTAGTACTTGCACGATAGTTTTAATATCTTCTTTAGTCAGGCAAGTATTACTTTCGGCTACATTAAGATTAAGCCTCGCATTCATTTTAATCCTACCAACTTCAGAAAGGTCGTATCTATCAGGATCAAAAAACAAATTATTAAATAAAACACTACCAGCCTCAACAGTAGCTGGTTCTCCTGGCCTTAAAACCCTGAATATGTCTATTAAGGAAGCATTTTGATCCTGATTCCTATCTGCAAATAAAGTATTTCTTATATAAGCATCTCCTTGGGCTGGTACTTTAAGAACAGAAAGAGATTTTATCCCTGCAGTATCAATTGCAGCTAGCATATCTTCTGTTATTTGCATACCAATTTTTGCCAAAACCTCTCCGCTGGATTTATCAACTAAATCACTACCTAAATAAGCACCAAGTAAAGTATCATTAGGAATAATAACTTTTTTTAACCCCGCTTCTGCAAATTTTTTGGCAAGCCTTGGGGTAATTTTTTGGCCTGCTTCCAAAACTATCTCGTTAGTTTCCGCATTTACTAAATCGTAATTTAATCTATAAATGATCAATGTCTCTGGCTGAAAATCTACTACCCAGCTTTTCTTTTTTAATTCATAATTTATTGTTGAGTAATAAGTAGTCAACATTTCAGAAGGAGTCATACCAAGGGCCATAAGCAAAGTGGTAACCGGTAATTTCCTTTTGCGATCAATTCTAAAAAATATAGTATCTTTTGCATCAAATTCAAAATCTAGCCAAGAACCTCTATAAGGAATTATCCGAGCAGAATATAAAAACTTTCCGGAAGAATGAGTTTTCCCATCATCATGGTAGAAGAAAACACCCGGGGATCTATGCATCTGAGAAACAACAACTCTTTCTGTACCATTAATAACAAAAGTACCGTTAGGAGTCATAAGAGGGATTTCTCCCATATAAACTTGCTGTTCTTTGATGCCTTTTATTTCTCTAGCTTCAGTAGCTTCATCTACTTCCCATACGGTAAGACGTAATGTGACTTTAAGAGGAGCAACAAAGCTGAGCCCCCGTTGTAGGCACTCCTCAACATCATATTTCGGGGCATCAAAATTGTATTTTACAAACTCCAAAGTTGCTGTATTAGATGAATCCTTAATTGGGAAAATCGAACGTAAAACAGCTTGCAACCCCTTATCTTTTCTTTCAGATTCAGGAATTTCCAGCTGTAAAAAATTTGCTTCATAAGAATTTTTTTGTATTTCAATCAAATTAGGCATTGAAGCTACCAACTTGATTTTACCGAAGTTTTTTCTAACACGCTTACTTGTTTGTAAGGATTGCGCCATATGATCTCCAGATATTTTTATATTTTTTTGTATATTAAATTAGTTACTAATGCAACAAACACCATCGAAAGAAACAACTGTAAAGCTAATTATTTTTAATTAAAAGTAAAACTTGCTTAAACCTAAATTAATACTACACCTTCATAAAATCTACACTATGGTTATTTTTTTAGAAAACAAACCATTCGTAAACTTAGCGTTGCTCTATGTTAAGTGTATGCTTAACAAATATAAACCCCTTATACTCTAATTTAAAACTGTCTTTCTTTATTTTTAGTCAAATAACAGCGTGACAGATGCCTACTTTTTACAAAGATTAATTAAAATAAGAAAAGAATTTGCACCTCTTTATATTTGTTGTCTAGAAAAGGAATTTTATAAAAGTTACAACTTATATCATAAAACTAGGCAAATCTGTTAATTTACAGATACTTTAAAAGAGCTCAAAAAAGATTTTTATGAACTTTTTTATACGTAATAATTAACTAATTTTACAAATAAAGACACTTACCCCTTCCTACAAAATAAGCCGATCACAGAGGTTTTATTAAGTTACCTCCATAAATCGGCTTTAACTAATTACTTTACTTCTACTTTAGCACCAGCAGCTTCAAGTTTTGCTTTTATGTCATCAGCTTCTGCTTTAGACACTCCTTGTTTCAAAGATGATGGAGCAGCATCGACCAAATCTTTGGCTTCTTTCAAACCAAGATTAGTAAGAGCTCTAACAACCTTAATGACTTCAATTTTTTTGTCACCAGAGCTTGCTAAAATTACATCAAATTCAGTTTTTTCAGCTACCGCCTCACCTGCTGCTGCTGCCACCGGAGCTGCTGCTACTGGAGCTGCTGCTGATACACCCCATTTTTCTTCCAAAAGTTTTGAAAGCTCAGCAGCTTCCATTACTGTTAGAGCAGAAAGTTCGTCTGCTATTTTTGTTATATTCGCCATAATAAATTACCTCTATTGACTTTAAAAATTAAAAATTAACTGTTCTTTTCTGAATAAGCTTGAACAACTCTAGCAAGAGAACCAGCCGGAGCTTGAACAATTCTAACCAAATTCGCAGCTGGAGCTTGTAGTATACCAACTATTTTTCCTCTTAATTGATCAAGTGATGGTAACTTAGCTAATTGTTGCACTTCACCTACGTTCAGAATTTTATCATTCACTATCCCACCAATAACTTTTAAATTGTCATTAGCCTTAGCAAATTCAACTACTCCTTTTGCAGCTGCCACGGGATCTTTAGAATAAGCTATTGCAGTTGGTCCAGAAAAAACTTCTGGATCATATGTTAACTTAACATTAGTAGCAGCTATCTTGGAAAGTGTATTTTTTACTATCTTAAAAGACGCGCCATTCTCCCTTAAAGTTTTACGCAAATTTGTAATCTGCGAAACTGTGAGACCGTGATAATGTGTAATAATTACTGAATTAGCATCTTGATAAATTTTTTCTAACTCTGAAACGAAAGTCTTTTTTTCTGATCTTAACACCTTATACTCTCCAAAAAACTTCTACTGTAAAACTGTTGACAAATCAACCCTAAGAGATGGACTCATAGTAGAAGACACATGAATCCTTTTTAAATAAGTTCCTTTTGCACCAGCTGGTTTTGCCTTAACAACAGATTCTATAAAAGTTACAGCGTTCTTTAATAAATCAGCATCCGCAAAAGATATTTTGCCAATACCAGCATGAACTATCCCCGCTTTTTCAACCCTATACTCTACTTGACCACTCTTAGCATTTTTTACTGCTGTTGTAATATCTGCAGTTACAGTTCCAAGCTTTGGATTGGGCATGAGTCCCTTTGGACCTAGAATCCTTGCTACCTGTCCTACTACACCCATCATATCGGGTGTACTGATACATACATCAAAATCTATTTTACCAGCCTTAATATTATCGATAATTTCAGTAGAACCAGCAATATCAGCACCAGCAGCCTTTGCATCTGCAACCTTATCCTCTTTGCAAATTACAGCAACTCTTACATCCTTACCGGTACCAGCTGGCAAAGAAACCATACCCCTTACCATTTGATCAGAATGTCTCGGATCAACACCGAGATTAATTGCGATGTCTAATGTTTCATCAAATTTAGCAAAGCAAGAACTCTTCACTAAAGATATAGCTTCTTGTAAAGAATATTCTTTTGTTCTTTCAATGGCTTTTTTTGCTGCTGCTATTTTTTTACCCATAAGATTTTATTCTCAATCTTTAAATTATATCATTTAACCTTTTATTACTTTGATCCCCATAGACTCTGCTGTTCCTGCTATAATTTTTGCACCAGCTGCAATATCATTAGCATTTAGATCTTGCATTTTAATTTTAGCAATCTCTTCACAATCAGACATAGTAACAGTACCTACCACTGCATCTTTTTTAGTAGCAGAAGAACCTTTTCCAATTTTGGCAAATTTCTTTAAAAAGAAAGAAGCGGGTGGGGTTTTAGTAACAAAATCAAAACTTTTATCAGCATAAACAGTAATTACTACAGGCAAGGGAGTACCAGGCTCTATAGAGCTGGTTGCAGCATTAAAAGCCTTACAGAATTCCATAATATTCACCCCTTTCTGGCCAAGAGCAGGACCTATCGGCGGCGCAGGGTTTGCCTTACCCGCTGGGACTGTTAATTTAATATACCCATCAATTTTTTTTGCCATTTTTACTATTACCTTAAAAACTTATATCCTCTAATTAACAACACTAATTCTAAAATTTACAATCAGTTTAATACTTATAGCCCTTATCTTAAAATTAATCAAATTATTGTTTAAATATTATATACAAACCTGTCTAAAAGTTAGCCACATTCAACTTTTATTAATTTTTCTTTACCTGACTAAAATTAAGCTCAATAGGTGTTGCCTTACCAAAAATAGAAACAGAAATTTTTAGCTTTTGACCTTCAATATCAACTTCCTCAACAAAACCTGAAAAACTATCAAAAGGACCATCTATAACCTGTATTTTGTCTCCAACATTATATAAACTTGAAGTAGTAGCATTTTTATTTTCAGATTCTAGTTGCTTAAATATCCTTCCTACTTCTTCATCACTCATAGGATTCGGTTTGGTTTTAGTACCCAAAAAGCCGGTTATTTTAGGAACACCTTTAACTAAATGCCAAGACTCATCCGTCATTTTCATCTTAATCAAAATGTAACCAGGCATAAACTTTTTCTCAGTAATAACCTGCTTTCCTCTTTTTATCTCGGGAACTTCTATTACCGGTACAACTATCTCTTCAAACTGGTCAGACATACCTTTTTTGGCAATCTGATCCTGTATCATTTGTTTTACCCTTTTCTCAGAACCAGAAACAGTATGTAGTATATACCACTTAGCAACCATATTATTTTACTTCTATTAATCCCTGCTTTATTTTCCAATATTCAAGAAAAATCTTATCATATTGTGAATACCATAATCTAAAATCAAGCTTGCCAAGCTAAACAAAAATACAGCGATAATTACAACTACTACCGAAGTAATTAACTCTTTTCTTTCTGGCCAAACAACTTTTTTTGCTTCCTGCCGAACTTGATCAAAAAATTTATATACTTTTGTTTGTTTCATTACAATCCCAACATCTGCCTTATTTTATTTGGCAGGAGCGACAGGAATCGAACCCGCAACCTCCGGTTTTGGAGACCGGCGCTCTACCAGTTGAGCTACACTCCTATCACAGTTCTCCCAATAAATCAACATATTTAATTATTAGAGAATAGCGATTAGTTATTTACTTCTCTTAAAAGAGAAATATTTCTAATAATTAAGGTTTGTTTTTACCTTGTTGTTTTAATAAAATAGCATCCACTACATGCTGAGGCACTTGAGCATAACTATCTAAATCCATGGAAAAACTAGCTCTACCCTGAGATTGGGATCTTAAAGTATTCACATAACCAAACATCTCTGCAAGAGGCACATTAGCTGAAATAACTTTTGCATTTCCTCTATTGTCCATACTAGTTACCTGCCCCCTTCTAGAATTTAGGTCTCCAATAATATCACCCATATATTCCTCAGGCGTAACAACCTCAACTTTCATAATCGGCTCAAGTAATTTTGGCCCAGCAAGCGGCATACCTTCTCTAAAAGCAGCTTTAGCAGCTATTTCAAAAGCAAGCACACTAGAATCAACATCATGATAAGAACCGTCAAGCAATGTAGCTTTAAAATTAATCATCGGGTAGCCCGCAATAATACCAGAATTCTTTATCGCATTTAAACCTTTCTCTACACCCGGTATATACTCCTTAGGTATTGCACCGCCAACAATTTTACTTTCAAAAACAAAACCTTCTCCAAGAGCGGCTGGTTCAAATAAGATTTTGACTTTTGCAAACTGACCAGCACCACCCGATTGTTTCTTATGAGTGTAATCAATTTCATAAGGTTTGGTAATAGTTTCACAATAAGCTACTTCCGGAGCTCCAACATTCGCTTCTACCTTGAATTCCCTTTTCATACGGTCGACAAGAATTTCCAGATGGAGTTCACCCATACCACTAATATTAGTTCTACCACTATCATCGGTAAAAACTCTAAAAGATGGATCTTCAGCAGCTAATTTTTGTAATGCAAAAGACATTTTTTCTTGATCAGCTGTAGATTTTGGCTCTACAGCGAGCTGGATAACAGGCTCTGGAAAATCCATTTTTTCTAAAATGACATTACCTTCAAGTGAACATAAAGTATCACCAGTGGTAGTATTCTTTAGACCCGCAAGAGCAACAATATCTCCCGCCACCGCTTCTTTAACATCTTCACGATTATTAGCATGCATAAGGAGCATACGCCCTACTCTTTCTTTTTCACCTTTTACTGTGTTAAGTACAGTACTACCGGCGGAGAGCTTACCAGCATAAATTCTAATAAAGGTTAAAGAACCCACAAAAGGATCATTCATAATCTTGAAAGCCAGAGCAGCAAAAGAACCATCAACAGAATTCTTTATAGATTTCTCTTCACCGGTCTTGGCATCAATTGCCTTAGTATCTGGTATATCTAAAGGCGAAGGTAAATAATCCACAACCGCATCAAGCAATGGCTGCACGCCTTTGTTTTTAAAAGCTGAACCACAAACTACCGGCACAAACTTACTTGAAATAGTACCTTTTCTAATACAAGACTTAATTTCTGCTTCCGAAAGCTCCGTGCCTTCTAGGTATTTTTCCATTATTGCATCGTCTATTTCTGCTACAATATCTAACATACTAGCTCTGTATTCATCCGCTTGCGCCTTTAGATCAGCCGGAATTTCACCATAAACATACTCAGCTCCCAGTGAACCATCTTTCCAAATCACGGACTGCATTTTTACCAGATCAACAACACCCACAAATGTTTCTTCGTTACCTATAGGCAATTGTAAAACCAAAGGCAAAGCACCTAATCTATCTTTTATCATACCGACACATCTAAAGAAATCGGCACCCATTCTATCTAGTTTATTAACAAAACACATTCTCGGCACAGAGTATTTATCAGCTTGCCGCCAAACAGTTTCAGACTGAGGTTCAACACCTGCTACCCCATCAAATACAGTAACAGCACCATCGAGAACTCTAAGAGACCGTTCTACCTCAATAGTAAAATCAACGTGTCCAGGAGTATCTATGATGTTAATTCTTTTTTCATTCCAAAAACAAGTAGTGGCCGCAGAGGTAATAGTAATACCTCGCTCCTGCTCCTGCTCCATCCAATCCATGGTTGCACCACCATCATGGACCTCTCCTATGTTGTGAGATTTACCAGTATAATATAGAATACGCTCGGTAGTTGTTGTTTTACCCGCATCTATATGAGCGCATATACCAATATTACGAACTTCAGATAATTTATACTTAGACATGATACGTTACCTCTAGGAAGTTCTTTGGGCAAAATGTGCGAAAGCCTTATTAGACTCAGCCATTTTATGAGTATCTTCTTTCTTTTTAATTGCAACCCCACGGTTATTAGCAGCATCGAATAACTCTTCAGCTAATTTCTCAACCATACTACGGCCAGAACGTTTTAGAGCCGCATTAATAAGCCATCTTGTCGCCAAAGCATAACCTCTCCTTTCATCAACAGACGATGGCACTTGGTAATTAGCACCACCAACCCTTACAGAAGTAACCTCGACAAAAGGTTTTACGTTATTTATACCATCGGTAAAAGTTTTAAAAGCATCAGCATTATGCTTTTTTTCCACTCTATTTAAAGCTCCATAAACAATTTTTTCTGCGAGAGACTTTTTCCCATCTTTCATAACGTTGTTGATAAACCTAGATAACAACACACTATTATACTTAGTATCCGGCTTTATTACCTTTTTTACTGCTGCATGACGACGCGACATTTTATACCTTAACTATACAATTTACATTAAATAACTATTTATTACCCTTAGAAGAAGTACCATAGCGAGAACGACCCTGCTTACGCCCCTTAACACCCTGCGTATCAAGTGCACCGCGAACTATATGATATTTTACACCAGGAAGATCTGGGACTCTACCACCCCTCACAAGAACCGCAGAGTGTTCTTGAAGATTATGCCCCTCCCCGGGAATATAAGCATTTACATATTCACCATTACTTAAACGAACCCTAGCCATCTTACGAAGAGCTGAATTCGGTTTTTTTGGAGTAACTGTTTTTACAATAACACACACACCTTTTAAAAACGGATTTCCTCTAAGAGCGGGTGACTTTGTTTTCTTAATTTTTGGTTGGCGTCCCTTTCTAACAAGCTGATTATTTGTTGGCATCTACTAAATACACTCTAAACTGAAGTTAAAAAAACAACTACAAATGGAATACTAATGTCCATCAGTAATCTAATATTTAATTAAAATTTCTGAAGAACTATATCTAACTTTTAAATCAATAGCAAGAATTTTATATACACAAATACTATATAATTAAAGTTTTATTTTAAATCCATCATAAAGGGGCGCAATATGAGGCGGCATCTTGGTAATAATTTCATGGTAATCAATATTATGACTCATATTAGTTAAATAAACCTTTTCGGGTACATATTTTTTAACCCATTCAAAAACTCTTTCAAGCCCCGCATGTTTAATAGTGGATTTATAATCCACACAATCTACTATCCATACTTTGGTATTATATAAATATTTTTCTGATTCAACAGAGATAGAGGAAACATCACAAGAATAAACAAACTCTTCTATCCTAATACCGAGGCTCTTAATTGCTCCGTGAATTTGAGGGAATAACTGAAAAACAGTATTATTAACTTTAATTTCCTGAAACTCATTAACAATATTCATTTTAAGCAACCCACTATCAAATAAATATTTATACCTTTCAAAAATCAAGGGTGCGATAGATTCAAGAATAAAAACATTAAGAGGTTTTCCGTGAATATAAAAAAACACTCTTAATTCATCTATACCGCTAAGGTGGTCAGCATGCTCATGAGTTAAAATTGCAGCATCTAGATGATAAATACCTGAATTAATCAATTGCTCCTTAATATTAAAACCGAAATCTACCAGGACTCTTGTCTCATTCTGGCTAATTATTATTGAAGATCTAAGTCTTTTATTATATGGTGAATCAGATTTACAAACTAAACAGCTACAACCTATAACAGGAACACCTAGAGATGATCCGCATCCTAAAATATTAACTTCTAACATGTATTTTACTCTATGAATAGTATGTATAACGTTATTTATAATTTTTTTGGCCTTAATAAAGAAATATTTATCTTTGTTAATAAAATTACTAACGTCAGCATAGTTCCTAATATCCTTAAAATAATTTCACAATTTTTCTTTATCGGGAATTTTGCAGCATACTATCTTATAATATGCTTATATTGCTATTTCAAATTAAAAAAACTTTCAAATCCAAAAATGGAATTCGTTCCTATTTACAATACACTAGTAAAAGCCGGAACATGTTATGCTTTATTTGGTTTTGCCTATGCTGCTTTTAAGTTTGGTATTAACCTACCAAGGCCCTTTTGCTCTCTTTTTCCTTCGGAATTTACCACCATCCTTGACGTAACGAAAGAACGCTGCTTATCCTCATTCCCAAGCGCCCACACTGGACTTGCTATCCTTATAGCTTATTATTTATGTCCACACCTTACAAAATACCAGAAAGCAGGAATGTTATTGTTAGTAACCCTTGTACCAATCTCTAGAATTACCCTCGCAATGCATTATCCGGCCGATATAATTTACAGTATTTTTATAGTTTACCTTCTAATTTTTTGTAGTAATAAACTAGTTGATTCCCTACAAAATATAATTATACAACCAATAGGTAGTTTTATTGCGAATGCGCTATTTAGTCAGAACTCTCTAAGTTCATAAAGTTAATTAAAACTTTCAGCTTTGGCACTTTTCCATAAATCCGCATACACCCCTTGAGCAGCTGGGTCTAAAAGCTCCCCAGTTTTCGCCATTGGATAGATTTCGGCAAAGCTTTTGCTAACTCCTATATCCGTATATTTTCTAACATGCGAAGCGTCCAGCTCCTCTGGACTACTTAACCCAAGGCACCCCACAATTTCGGAAAAATCAGATAATACACGGCGATGAAAATTGCTTACACGTAGTGATTTATCTGGTACATCTAGTGATTTCCATCTATGCTTATTTTGCGTCGCAATCCCCGTTGGGCACTTATCGGTATTACATTGAAGAGATTGTATACAACCAAGAGCAAACATCATAGCTCTTGCGGCATTACAAGTATCAGCCCCTAGAGCAATTTTTGTTAGCATATCATAACCAGTTGCTACTTTACCACTGGCAATTAAACGCATCCTATTTCGTAAACCTGCGCCTACTAGAACATTATGAACAAAAATTATTGCCTCATTAATAGGAGTCCCCACCTTATCGGCAAAAATCAAAGGGGCTGCACCAGTGCCTCCTTCTGCTCCGTCAACTGTAATAAAATCAGGGATTATACCCGTGGCAATCATTGCCTTACACAGAGCCATAAACTCGCCTCTATGCCCTATGCATAATTTAATACCGACTGGTTTCCCCCCGCATAAATTTTTAAGCTTAGCAAGAAATTCAAGTAACCCTATAGGTGTAGAAAATTCAGGATGCATAGGAGGAGATATTGCGTCAACTCCTGCCTCAAGCATCCGGATTCTAGCAATTTCTTCAGTAACTTTTACTCCAGGTAAAATGCCCCCATGAGCAGGTTTGGCTCCTTGAGATAACTTTAACTCAACCATCTTGACTATGTCATCACTAGAATTTTCTGCAAAAGCTTCGGGATTGAACCTGCCGTTTTTATAACGGCAACCGAAATAACCGGTACCGA
Source organism: Candidatus Megaera polyxenophila (assembly GCA_037101405.1). Classification (NCBI taxonomy): domain Bacteria; kingdom Pseudomonadati; phylum Pseudomonadota; class Alphaproteobacteria; order Rickettsiales; family Rickettsiaceae; genus Candidatus Megaera; species Candidatus Megaera polyxenophila. Next base: position 233,912 of record AP017964.1, read on the forward strand.
TCTGCCAAATAATATCTCCGCCATTCTCAAGATGATAAGGGCTAATTGCTCCTTCTCCGGTATTATGAGCGAAATTACCAATTTTTGCTCCTTTGTTTAAAGCCCTAATAGCATTTGGACTAATTGCTCCAAAACTTATACCAGAAATATTTAGCCTTGATGCACTGTAGGGTTTTGTACAATCGCCACCAAAAATCACTCTATTTTCGTCCTCCCTAACATGTTTAGGCGCAAGAGAATGATAAGAGAATTCATAACCTATAGCTGTTATATCATTCTTAGTACCAAAAGCTATCGTATCCCTAACTCCTTTAGCTTTTTGGTATACAAGTGATCTTATTTCCCTGCTAAAAGGTGTACCATCTTTGTCTGATTCAACAAAATACTGTTGAATTTCTGGTCTAATAAACTCAAACATGTACCGCAAGTGACCAATCACTGGGTAATTACGCAGAATAGTATGCTTAGTCGAAAAAATATCCCATAGCCCTATTACAATATAGGGAATTAGAAAATAAAGAATATATAGCGCAGCTTCTGAGAATTGATAAGCAATAAAAGTAGTAACTAACCCACTTACAGAAATTAAATAATATAACCCACGCATATATACTGCTTTATTTTTACTTAGGTTTTAACCCAATATGAACTTCAAGTATAACTTCAGTTTTTATTAATAAGTAGCTTTTCTACTGCTTACTTACTTAATCTTGTAAAATACCCTGCTATTTCCGGCATAAAATACTACTAATTAGAATTAAAACGCAATTTAAGTTTAACACTAATAACAATAATAGAAAAAAAGCATTATATTAAGTTATCCTTTCTTCCGAGGCTGGTAAAAAGAAATTCCCTTGCATTCCACCTATTTTTATATCAATCAGAAATTTAGCAATCTCACCATTTTCCACAAATTCAGCAACGGTTTTTATGCCCAGATCAGCTGCCAGTTTAATAAGAGTTTCAACAAAAAACCGACTGTGATCGTTTCTTAATATGTCCCTTATATAACTACCATCAATTTTTATAATATCGATTGGTAAATTTAAAAGCTGTTGAAAAGAAGTAAAACCAGAGCCAAAATCATCCAAAGCAAATTTACAACCATACTTATGCAAAGTATCAATAAAACTTTTAATAGCTTCGAAATCATCGTTTAAAGATGTTTCCGTGATTTCAATGATTAACCTTGTTGCCACATCGTACTTTTTAAGCAATATTTCTAATCTCTTTAGTAATCTGTGATTTAGTACACCAACATTAGAAATATTTACTGAAAGGCTGATCTTTTTATCCCTAGCAAGCTCTGATATTGCCATCTCTATTACTGTAAAATCAACAATACTAATTAACCCCTTACTTTCAGCATCGCATATCATTGGCCCGACTGATATCCATTTATTTTCTTTGTTTTTAACCCTTAATAAGCATTCATAGTAAATAATATTTCCTGTTTCACGATCGACCACAGGCTGATACATAAATTTAGCAGTTTGCTCAAGTAAAGCACTTCTTAATAGGTTAAGTTGTACGTTTCTCGCTCTTAATTCATTAATATCAACTGGGTCATCATCGTAATTAAAATAATAGGATTTATCACTTGAAGTAAAATTTCCATAATTCAACAAAGCAAGCAATTTTGTTGCTTTATTACCTACATCTTGAGGGAAACTTATGCTTCCTATTGAACATTTTAGGTAACTTTCCGGAGATTCTTTATCAACGTATAGCTGCACCTGAGAATAAATAGAATAAGCTAGTTCCTCCGCTATTTTATTATCATTTGGAATCAAAATATATAATTTGGTGGCATCTGTATCTTTTATAATTTTACACCCATCTACTTTTTGGCACGCAATATCTACAACAACATAAAATTTTTCAACGATCTTGCTTGGGTGATCAAATAATATGCTGAGTTCATTTTTATTGACCAAACAAACTACCATCATAGTACCTTGCTTGCACCTTTCTATTTCCTGTTGCAAATCTGTAGTTGCCTCATTTTTGTAGTTCATATCCTCTAACACCAAATGAAAATTACCGATCAAGAACAACTTGCCATTCTCATTAATCAGCGATATTATCGTAGCAAAACTATAATACATTCACAATTTTTAAAAAAGCATGAAGAGACAAGAAACAATTGAACAAAAATTAAGTGTGTTAAAGCCACAATATTTAGAAATTATCAACAACAGTTACCTTCATAACAGTCACAATTCCAGCCCTGCCAATGGTGAATCCCATTTCACTATCAAGATTTTAGCAGATTCCCTCTTCCCTCACCCACTACTTGATCAACATAAGATTATTAAAAACTTATTAAAAGAAGAATTTAGTAGAGGTCTTCATGCTTTATCAATTATAATAGTCAAATGATAAAATAAATATTAGGTATACCTCTTTATGAATCAAGAAAGTATAATAAAGGTTCTGGCTGGGGCTACTATGGTAGCTAAAAAAACTTCTGAAAGTTTAAAGGAGAAAAGCTCAGAGTATATTAAAGAAAAAATTTTACAAAATGAATTTGTTACTCGTGAAGAGTATAATCAACTTCGCCAGCTTGTGCTGAAATTATCAGAAGAAATTAAAACTATAGAAAAAAAGCTTCATTAACTGCTTATATAGTAATTACTTTACATCAACTTTTAATTTATTTTTTGGTAGCAAATCAAAATTTTGATATAATAATGCTTAAGCATGCTAACCTGAAGTTCGTGTTGCTGATTGCGCATTTAACTAAGTAATATGGAGAAGAGATAATGAATAACAATAACCCTTTTGAGTTTTTTCAATCATTTATGAACCAAGAAAACTTGGCAAAATCAATGAAATGGATGCCAAATATGGATATGTCATCCCTTGGGAATATAATGAAGGACACTGCTGAAGCTATTACATCTACCAACCAACTCATTTCAGATACTGTTCAATCGATTGCAAAAAGGGGAGCTGACTCTTTTCAAAAAAATACTTCTGAAATGTTTAATACAATGAAAGAAGCTGCCTCAGCCGGGGATGTTGAACAAATTGCCAATTGCCAGCAAAATTACTGGAAATCAACAGTAGAACACAACATCAATAGCGCTAAAGAAATTTTAGACATAGCATCTAAATCTTCAATAGAAGTGCTAGAAGTTATGGGCAAAAACTTTACTGAAAAAATGAATAAACCTTTTGCTGCAAAAACTAAGCATAATTAAAAGATATTTAAATTAAGTTATTTAAGGCGTGTCGGTAGTATTGGTTAATTTTCCCTGCTACCGAATGGCATACCAGGTTAAGCTAATATAACCACAGAAAGTGCCATAATGTTACGTAATGCTAGATCTTATCTAGATTAGCTTGGTTACTACTAGGCACAAAAAGTAGTAACCATAAATAATTATATTGTAATAAGTTAACCCAGCTAAAAGCTTCATGCAGAAATAAAAACTGCAATAAGCAAATAGCAATTGCTTATTTGATGCCAACTAAGGCTTTAGAAAAATCTATATAGTTAAACGGTTTTAAATCTTCTACCCCTTCCCCCACTCCTATAAAATATACTGGTAAGGAATATTTTTCTGATATGCCTATAATTACACCGGCTTTTGCCGTGCCGTCTAATTTTGTAACAACTAGACCTGAAATTGAAACAAGTCGCTTAAATTCTTCTGTCTGCACAAAAGCGTTCTGACCGGTAGTAGCATCTATAACTAATAAAATATGGTGAGGAGCTGATTGATCGACTTTTTGTATAACCCTCACTATTTTCGCTAATTCATCCATTAAGTTCTTTTGGTTATGCAACCTACCTGCAGTATCTATAAACAGCACATCTATATTACGATCATATGACTCAGTAACAGCTTTATAAGCAACACTTGCAGGATCAGATTTTTCTTCTCCCATAAATAAAATAGCGCCAGTTTTTTCTGCCCACTTAGCTATTTGATCGGTAGCTGCTGCTCTAAAAGTATCACAAGCAGCAATCGCCACTTTCTTACCCTCCCGAGCATAAAATGATGCCAATTTACCTATAGAAGTGCTTTTACCATTACCATTGACACCGCATACTAAAATAATGTTTAGGCCACTATTTAGCTGAAATTTACGGTCATGCTTTTCCATAAGTTCAGCGATAGTCAAAGCAAGTTCAAGTTTAACTTCATCAGCTGTTACTTCTTTGTTAAATTTTTTCTTCTTTAAAAGATTAACAATCTGTTCTGCGACCTTTACACCAGTATCAGAGGATATAAGAAGCTCTTCCAACTCGTTTAAGCTGTTTAAATCAAGCTTTTTCTTATTAAAGATACTTTCTATCCCAACACTTAATTTGTTGGAAGTTTTACTAATGGCAGACTTTAACTTATTAAAAAAACCTGACATCATCTACCTAAAAATTGCTTTTCTTAACTTCTTTTTATAACAAAACTGTTTATATAGGTAGTACGGGATTTTCATAATTATCTTTTTAGTATTTATCAGATTCAAGTTAGCACAAAAAGTACTTTATGTAAATCTAACCATTATTTTTTATTAATATTATTAATTAAATTAGCCTTATGTTTTACTAATAATTAACACGCCAATTAATTCCAAAAGAGCTATTACCTTTTTCTCCTGTTATTGCCTCAAGAGATATTTTAGGCGTTAATTCTACTTCTATTTTAGTTTTTGTGCCAAAAGCCTCATTGCCCTGCTCTATTTCTAGATACACTTTATCTGTAAGATATTTACCAACTCCTACATAAGAGCTTTCCGTATTATCATCTTCCTTAATGCTAATATCATCAACTCCTAAAATTTTCCTGCCCAAACCAACAGGGTCAAATCCCCCTCCATTACCAGATAATTTTCGCATTCCGTTAGCAAGACCAATAGCTTGCCCTGGAGAAATACTATCCGGATTCTTTCCAAATAAGAGCAGCGATAGAGCGTCTTGCTGGCTAAGCGATGGGGTAGATTCAATTCTTATATCAGGTGTAAAAATAGACCCTCCTAATATCAACCTTATTTCTGTATCTCCTACTACTGTTGCACCCACTATATTTAAGTAAGGAGAAGGAGAAATTGGTCCATTAAAGGTTAATATACCTTCTTTAACGGTTAAAAGCTTACCAAATTCTTGATATCTACCTCTTATCGATCTAAGCTCACCAAAAATGTTTGGATTACTAACATTACCGGCAATTGTTAAATTTCCTGCAAGAAGAGTATTTACTCCTCTTCCCCTTACATAAACCTGCTGTTTTGCATTTAGACCAACATCTAGATCTAATACATAAGGTGATGGTTTATTTTCAGTTTCGTAAATAATTTTACCGCTATTAATAGTTCTAATAACATTTATAGCAGGTATATCTTCCGAAAAATGCTCTGGAACTTTAATTTCCATAGGTCCAAGGTCAAAGTTTCCTTTAACCAAGGCTTTTTTATTATTACCCAAGACTGAAAGATTTCCAGCCATTTCGCCCTGAAGATAAGGGCTATTTATCAAACTAAATTTTTTAGTATTTACTAATAATTTAAACGGCAACTCTTTGCTAAGAAATAAATCGCCTTTTGCTTCTAAAGAATTAGAGTAATTATCATAGGCAATAAAGTCTAATATTGAAATATTATTATTTTTGGCCAGTATTTTACCAGAAACATCCTTTAGTTTAACTCCGTAGTCCTGATATCTATATTCACCTTTTTCTAGGCTCATCCCACCGTTAACTATTAATGATTCAATATTACCAGACGCTGTTATTTCCCCGTCCAGATATCCTTGTAATTTATGACCTAAAGGTAAAGGTATCAAAGACAAAATGTTAATTTCTTTATTCAGAGTAAGATTTGCTTTGAGATTACCCTTTTTCAATATTGAAAATTCCAACGGAGACAAAGAAAAGTTACAAGGAACTTGGAGCTTAAAACTTGCCAACTCTCTCTTTTCCTGCTTTATATTAGCGTTAAGGAGCAGTTTATTATTTTCAACATGCGAAGATAATGCTAAAATCGAAGGAATACTACCTTTAGCAGCAAGATTAGCATTATATATTTCTAATTTGGAATCAAGGAGTGGGGATCGAGAATTACCGCTTAAACTTACACTTCCGGAAATAAGTGACTGATCAAAAACTGCAGGTAAAAAATTGGAAGCAATAGCTAACGGAAATTTTGTAACTTTTAATGTTCCATTTATGTTAGAACCCTTACCTTTTAAATCCAAATTTAATTTACCATCATTTGCTATAAGACTTGGAATCACAACTGAGAAATCTTCCCCTAACTTAAGTTTAATAGCTTCTGGAGTAGCAATTTTAATTTTACCGATTGTACCGCTAATATTATTGATAATTTCAAGATTCACAGCACCTGCCCCGGGTTTCTGCAAATAATTACCGGTTATCTGGCCATTAGCCTTTAAGTTAATTAGATAAGGTTCTACCGATTCCAAATGCGTAGTAAAATCAATACCTAAGACATTTTCCTTAGCTTGGAAGATAAACGATTTAACTGTCCCGTAATTACTGGCTAATGAACGCAGCTTTATATCGGCATGACTAATTATAAGTTTTTCGAAATCCTTTAGAGATAAGGAAAAATCGATAAAATCACAATTAACAAGGGATGTAGAAAGGTGCTTACCCTTACCTAAAATATCTAATTGTCCTTTTCCGGCATCAGTTCTTTTATATCCTGCCTTAATATCCACCTGCCCTTTTTCTAATAAAGGAAAGAAATCTTTTAACTCATAAATATTATTACTATTTACAGTAAATTCGCCTATTGCACTTTTCCCTTTATTATCCAAAGATAAATTTCCCTTACCACTTAAATTGCGCCCTTTAACAGTAAAGTCTTTCAAATACATTTGCGCAGCGTTTTTACCTATTTCTCCTCTAGCCTTGATAGAAGCCGTATCAAATGAAATTTGGCCATTTATACCCTCTTTATTAACTATTAAATCTGATTGCCAATTTAATTTCGGTAATCGAAAATAGTTCTGGCTTTCATCTTCAAAAAATACTTCTCCATTGGTAATAATATGAGGGGCAGATAACAACCCGGAAAAATCTATTTTCCCTTTAAACAAACTTTTTAAAGACTTACGCTCGGAAAGCAAGTATTCTAATATAGAACTCTTATAGTTTGCACTTCCAGCTAAAGAATTCTCTAACAAATTAATATTAAAATTTCCCTCAAGATTAAAATAATCGGAGGAAAGATTAAATTCCTCCATAATTAGAGTATTATTGGCAAAATCAAACTGGCCTTCAGTATGCAAAACAGTATCATTTATCAATGATACTTTCTTATCAGTTAATCCATTACCTCCCGTATTAGCTTTTAACTTTGTCCGAAAATGAATTGTTTGGTTTTGAGAATAAAAATTTAGATTAGCAGCAAAACTGAAACCAATATCCTCTGAAAGCTCAGTAAGTTCGGGAGATAAAATAAAATTACTAATAGTAATATTTGTAACTTTAATATTAGGTACAAACCCTAATTGCTTTTTATTTGTTAAATCCTGTTTTTCAGAATTTAAGTGGGAATTTGGTAACCTTGTTAAAATTAAATGCTCAGCGGTTATATCCTTTACATTAACTTCCCCGAGCAATAGTAAAGAAGGTGTTATGTTAATACCAAAATTTTCAATAATAAGAAATTCAGCTTCTTTATCACTAAAAATAATTTTCTGAGTTTTCACGCCTAAAGGCAAAGAAAACCGTAGATTTACAATTTTTACTTTATAATTATAATCTGTGGCTTCTTCTACAGATCTACTAACAAAGTTAGTGACCATCGCAATACCGCTCTCGGTCTTAAGCCATAAAAGAATCGATAATAGCGATATTGTAAATATGATGGTTAAAAATAATAAAGACCGTAATAAAAATTTCACTTTATTTAACTATTTGTCTAACAGACCATATTTTAGAACTCTATCTAAAAAACACAATGCTTTTTCGTTGCTCCCAATAGCAGATAATATGATAATTATTGACACTTAAGGTTGTGTATTTTACAATACTGCAATTTTAAGTTAAAAAAACATTTTCAAATAACTATGAAAAAACATTACATTGACAAGGGGAAGTCTGCATCCAGAATTCCACAAGAACTAATTAGTGCATTTGATGAAATGGTTTTTGAATATTCCAAAAAAATCTATAACTTTCTAATATATAAATTTGAAACAGAAGATATTCCATTAACAGATAAAAGCTTGATAGATATTGAAAAAATATACGAAATTATTGCCAAAGCTGTTAAAGACGAATATGCTCAACAAATTCCCGAAACAGGACTTGCTTTTATAGAAAGAGCTTTATGGAAGCCGCATTACGATCCAGAACTTACTCTTACAAATACATTACCTAGGATTCTTCTATCTCCTAAAATCCAGGCTGAGCTTGATGAAATAGTATTTGCATATTCCCAAGGAATATATCGCACCTTAGTTGCTAGTTATAAATATAGGAGATCACAAGAGGATAGTTCATATAATAAAGAACTGTTACCTCAAAAAATACAAGAAATTATTGTATCCAAGTCCACGATGCCCCCTATTAGTTATTATACAGATATTGATACTGATACAGGTTATTATACGAGTGATGTTGAGGATGATGAAGGGGATGAAGTATAGTGGACTGAAAAATCAAGACAAATTTTTGTAGATTTTGTTTCCTATTATCATGCTGCATTTTGTAATGCATTGAGATAAACATCCATAGGTTTTTTATAACCAATACTAGAATGAAATCTTCTATTATTATATTTATCTACATATATGTTAATCCCCTCCCTAAGTTCTGAGATATTGTTAAATTCATTTATAAATATACAATTATATTTTAGAGTCTTAAAAAATCTCTCCATAACAATGTTATCGATGCTTCTGCCTTTACCGTTCATAGAGATTTGTATACCGTATTTCTCGAGTATTTTTATATGTTCTGAGCCGGTATACTGACTACCTTGATCACTATTGAATATCAGCGGAGGTGGGTACTTACTAAGAGCGTCTTCTAAAATACTCGTTACAAGGCTTGCATCCATTGAATTTGACAGTTTATAACTCAATATAGCTTTACTGTGCCAATCTATAATTGCTGCCATATACATAAAGCCTATCGGGGTTCTAATGTATGTTATATCCCCGCTCCATACTTCATTTGATCTTGGTACGTATACAGACCGACTACCGTTATATATTTGCCAATAAGGCTCAAGGAGATATGGATATATCTTATGATCTTTATTCTGCATAGAGATAGATTTCTTTTTCTTTGGATAAATAGCCTCTATACCCATAATACCCATGTATTTGAGAGTACGATCTCTACCAATATTTAATCCTTCCTCTAATAAAGATTTATAAATAAAACGATAACCATACTCTGGATTATCTGTATATATTTCATCTATTCTATCCATAATCTTTTTGTTGTATAAGCTCATTATTTGGGGCTGATAATAAAGCATAGATCTATTTATCTTCAATAATTCGCATTGTCTTGCCATTGATAATTCTTTCAGCTTGGAATCGACAAGATCTCGTTTATTTGCTATATCCAAGCCGTAAGGTGGCCCAATTTGTCTAGACTAAAAATCAGAAATTATGAGATATAATTTGCGTTATAATTTTAGCCAATAATTTTTGTTAAATACACCTGTTCTGGAGTTAAATATTCCAAGGATTGGTGCATCCTTTTACTATTATAAAAAGTTATGTAATCTGTTATAGCATTTTTTACCTCCTTGACAGTATTTAAAATTATCAAATATATTTTTTCTTGTTTTAATGAACGCCAAAATCTTTCAATAAATACATTATCTAAAGCCCTACCTTTACCGTCCATGCTAATCTTGATTTCACGTTTAACAAGTTCGTGGATGAAATTTTTTGACGTAAATTGAGAACCTTGATCGGTATTAAAAACCTCAGGTTGACCGTGCTTTTCTAGGGCTTCTTCTAGTGCGTCGATGCAAAAATCACTTTCTAAGCTAATTGAAACCTTCCAGCTCAGAATATAACGGCTAAACCAATCAATAATGGCTACTAGATATACAAATCCTTGTGCCATTCTAATATAAGTTATATCGGTGCTCCATACCTGATTTGTCTTAGTAATTTCAACGCCTTTTAAAAGATAAGGATATACCTTATGAGCTTGGTTGCGCTTGCTTAAATTCATTTTAGGATAAATGGCTTCTATTGCCATTATTCCGTAATAACGACTTACCGCTTTGCGACCGATAACAATTCCAAACGGTACAAGATGCCTGGACATTCTTCTGGCCCCGAAATACGGATGCTCTGTGTAGATTTCATCAATTACTTTCATTATTTCTAAGTCTCTTGTAGTTATTCCTTTTGCCTTGTAATAATAAGTAGATTTATTAATTAAAAGTAGATCGCATTGCCTAGCAATGCTTAGATTTCTACAATTATTATCAATCATACTTTTCCTAGTTTCCAAGTCCAAACAATGTAGATTTTTTTTTCAGCCAGTCACGCTCAACGCTTAACTGTCCTATTTGTTCATATAATTGTTTTATCAAATCTTGATTGTCTGGATCTTTTGTTGCCGGCTTAACTTGAAAACCACTAACTAAATTTTCTATACCTCTTTTTTTCCATGCTTGTATTTGAGTTGCATGAACCCCGTACTTACTGCTTATTTGTGCTATTGTCATTTCAGCTTTTATTGCTTCTATAACAATTTTTGTTTTTTCCGTCGCACTATATTGCTTCGCTTTTTTAGACATATAATTTCCATTCCCTTGTTGTGAAATTATATCTCATTTTGCATTTTTAGCAGTCCAGTTTTTGGGTACCATTATACCGTTTAGCTTTCCCAACGCCCAGTCCCTCTCTATTGTAGCCTTCCCCAGAGCTTTTGCTAATTCATCATTTTGAGATTTTAACTCCTCAATTTCTGTTTTGTACTCACTGACTACTTTTGCCGGCTCAAAAGCCATTGATGCATTACTTAAAAAATGCTTCTTCCAATTTTGAATAGTCTTTGGAGTAATTTCATATTTCTTTGATAATTGAGATATAGTTACCTCCGATTCTAGTAATTCCAACACTACTTTAGTTTTATATTCTGCACTGAAATTTTTAATATGCTTTTTTGTCATATATTTAAATTATGTTTCTTTTAATTTTATATCTTTTGCGAAACAAAACTATTGATTTTACTGTCTGACTTCTTCAGTCCACTATATTGTTGAAAAAGCTATATGAATTTGTTCCTCAGCAATTAGAGCATGCTTCTAAAATAGGCAATCCATTAGATATTGTTTTAAACAGATCAGAAACAATAGAAGCTCCGAAGCTGCAAGAAAAAATTATAAGTTTCTTTTTAGAAAAAGGAGGAAAGATATCTAAAAAAACTGAAATTGGAAAACTAACTAGCCATTTAGGTATTTTCCAAGAGCATCTAAACAAAATCGCCAAAACTGTTTACAGTTCCACGGGCTTTCCTGAAGATGTTTATAAAATAATAATAGATTATTTGCCGCTTTTTGAAGTTAGGGAGGAAAATAATTCTTCTACTTCTTCATCCTCTTCTTGTTCTTCGGAAAGCTCTTATTCTTTCTCTTCTTCATTATCTTCATCCTCTTCTTGTTCTTCGGAAAGCTCTTATTCTTTCTCTTCTTCATTATCTTCATCCTCTTCTTGTTCTTCGGAAAGCTCTTATTCTTTCTCTTCTTCATTATCTTCATCTTCGTCTAGCAGTTCCTCTTCAGAAAGCTACAGTACCAGTAGCTCATTATCAGGAGAAGAAAGTTCTATAGAGCTTTATCATCCGGATTAATAACCTATTCTCCCCTTAATTATCATAAGTATTTTTTAAAACTAAACTACTTATGATAATTAGAAATACTTGCTACAGGCGTGCAGATAAGAATAACCTGTTACGAGCGTCAGAAAAGCTGAAATCCATAGAAAAACGTGACCTACCAGGTCCAGCCACTTAATACCTGAACCGACCGAGCCGATGATAAGCATCGTCATGGAAATCATTTGTATAGCCGTTTTAACCTTGGCCAACCTTGTTACCGGTACGCTAACACTTACCTGGGTTAGAAACTCTCGTAGACCAGCTACAACGAATTCCCTGGCTAGAATTAGAAGACAAGGAATCTCATCAGCTCTTCCTGCTTTAACAAGCAATACCAGAACACATCCTACCAGTACTTTATCTGCTATGGGATCAAGCATCTTACCAAGATTCGAAACTATATCGTATCTCCTCGCTAAGTAGCCGTCAAAGAAATCAGTTAGGCTGGCTGCAGCAAAAATTATTCCTCCAAATCTATGAGCAAATTTTGAATCCTCAAAATAAAACGACATTACAATAAGCGGAATTGCAATTATTCTAAGAATTGTTAAATAATTCGGTATGTTTTTATCAATTCGCATCTGGCTTTTATCAATACTTCATATTTGAGGGCAAAATTATTCTATTATAGTATAATTTTAGCTACTCCTTAGAATTCTTAATATAATTTTTGTTAAAAACCAACTAATAACTTGCAAGAAGCAAGGATTTAGTAATAGATTAATGGTTTATAAACTATATAATACAACTAGCAATGGTAAAAATATATAATACAGCAAGTCAAGCAATAAAAGATGTAATTAAAAGTGGGATGACAATTCTGGCCGGTGGTTTTGGCCTCTGCGGAATTCCGGAAAATATCATTGCAGCCATTGCCGAATCCGGTGTAAAAAACTTAACAATTGTCAGTAATAATTGCGGTGTAGATGATTTCGGTCTTGGATTATTATTAAAAAATGGCCAAATCAGAAAAATGATTTCATCTTATGTTGGGGAAAATAAGTTATTTGAGCAAAAATATCTAGATGGGTCGCTTGAACTCGAACTTAATCCCCAAGGCACTCTAGCTGAGAGAATAAGAGCAGGCGGCGCAGGCATTCCGGCATTCTATACTAAAACCGGCGTTGGAACAATTGTTGCCGAAGGAAAAGAAGTACGTGAATTCAATGGAAAAAAATACCTAATGGAACGGGCAATATTTGCCGACGTTGCAATAATTAAAGGATATAAAGCTGATAAATTTGGCAATGTTATTTACCATAAAACTGCCAGAAATTTCAATCCTATAATGGCAACAGCAGCAAAAACAACTATTTGCGAAGTTGAAGAAATCGTTGAAATAGGGGAGCTTAACAGCGACAACATTCATACACCTGGTATTTTTGTTGATAGGTTAATACAAGGGGATAAATATGAAAAAAGGATAGAAAAAGTAACTACTAGAAACAGAGAGGCTACCTGATGGCTTGGACAAATGATGAAATGTGCAGAATAGCTGCAGAAATGGAGATCAGAGACGGCCTATTTGTTAATCTCGGTATTGGCATGCCTACAAATATACCGAATTACATACCAAAACATATAAAAGTATGCTTCCAAAGTGAAAACGGCATGCTTGGCATGGGCTCTTTCCCTTATCCAGGGGAAGAAGATGCGGACCTAATCAACGCCGGCAAGCAGACTATTACCGCTCTGCCAGAAAGTAGTTATTTTGATAGTGCTGCATCTTTTGCTATGATTCGTGGCAGTCACGTGGATTTAACTATTCTTGGAGCTTTGGAAGTATCAGAAACCGGTGATTTAGCTAATTGGGCAATACCAGGTAAAATGATAAAAGGCATGGGGGGCGCCATGGATTTGGTTGCTAATATAAAAAGGGTGGTAGTTCTAATGGCTCATAATTCCAAAGATGGCGCTCCAAAATTAGTAAATAAATGTAGCTTACCTTTAACAGGAGTAAATGTAGTTGATAGAGTAATTACAGACCTTGGGGTTTTTGATATCAAAGACTCCAAAACATATTTAATAAAAAAAGCTGATGATGTAACTGTAGAAGAAATAATAAAAAAAAGCTCTGCTGAAATTTTATTTCTATAAGTCGTCGAGTTCATAATTTTATACTAATTATTAGGTAAAGCTAAGGAGAATATGGTATCACAATATATAGCAGTTGGTTTAGGAGGAGCTATCGGTGCTGTAATGCGCATAGCGATTTCTAGAATTCTCCCTTCAACAATAATCGGCATACCTTTCCAGCTTTTAATCATTAACAGTCTAGGGTGTCTTGCCATGGGAATCCTAGCTCAACTAGCTCTTTCATGTTGGATTACATCGGATAATATAAAATATTTTTTGATGCCAGGTATATTAGGAGGCTTAACTACTTTTTTAGGATTCGCCTTAGATTTTGGGTCTCTTATAGCAAAGAATGAGTATAGCATAGCTGTTTCGTATGCTATACTTAGCTTTGGAATAAGCATTTGCTGTTTTTTCCTAGGAAGCAAAATTGCTAAAATCTTTACAATCTAATAATCTGCCGCTCCTACCTTTCTAATAGCCTTTTTCAGACTTGCTTTTTGGCCTTTTTTAAGTGCAAACCGGCAAATTCCCAGTTAATCATATGATCAATAAAACTGCTGACATAATCAGGTCTTCTATTACGATAATCTATGTAATAAGCATGTTCCCAAACATCGCAGGCAATTATAGGTTCATAACCTTCTGTAATAGGAGTTTCAGCATTAGCAGTTTTTATAATATGGAGTTTATCACTTTTATAGACAAGCCAAGCCCAGCCACTACCAAATTGGCTTACCGCTGCTCCTTTAAAATCAGCCACAAATTTTTCATAAGAACCAAAATCTTTTTCAATCTGGCTAAGAATTTCTCCTGTTGGCTTCCCTCCACCGTTTGGTTTAATAGAGTGCCAAAAAAAACTATGATTCCATACTTGTGCTGCATTATTGAAAATAGCAGCGTTTGAATTATTAGAAGCTAAAATTATGGATTCTAGATCCATATCTATCATTTCCTTATTATCTTGGAGTAAATTATTTAAATTAGTAACATAAGCATTATGATGCTTGTTATAATGATAATCGAAAGTTTCAGCAGTAAAATGAGGTTTAAATTCATCTTTACTATATGGCAATTCTGGTAAAACAAAAGGATATTTTTTTTGATTTGAATGGTTACAGTAAGTCATTTCTATTCTCCATATTATTAATGAGTTGATATATTTTCTGTAGCTTCATAAACAGCTTTCATTTCTTGTAAATCAGAACTACAGTGCAAAACTATATCGCACCCAGCAACAATAGCTTCTTTGGTAACAGTAGCAAGGCTCTTACAAAATAACGGCTTTATAAGCTCCTGCTGCTTTTGGCAAATGTCTATTATTTCTTGCCCCTCTTTATCAGTTACATCAACTGCAAATAATTTTTTTAAATCTTCCTGATATTCATTCTTCCATTCCTTATTCTGAAGCGCAAGAGAAATCTTTGTAAGCAAGGATTTTTGTTGCCCCACTTTACCATGCAAAGCATACATACAAATATCATCCGTTACTAGAATACCTTTAAAGCCGATTTTATTTCTTATATAATCAACAACTTTATCTGATAAAGTCGCAGGTTTCTTAGAATCAAGTGCTTTATACACTATATGAGCACTCATCCCCCATACTTCTTGGCTTGAGAGCTCTTTAAATACTTTAAAATCTGTTTCTTCAAGAGTTTTTAAGTCCGTATTAATTATCGGTAAAGCAAGATGACTATCAATTTCTGCTCGCCCATGCCCGGGAACGTGTTTAATAAATGCTATTCCTCCTTGTTCATTAATGCCAGCTATAGCTTCCTTGCATAAATCAATAGCTTGTTCTGGAGTAGAACCGAAACCGCGATCGCCAATAATAGGATCGGCTTCTTTGTAATAGATATCACAAACTGGAGCACATGGAGAATCAATCCCTAAGCTGTTAAGGTCTGCCATAATTTGCAAATAGTTTTCCTTAACTGCCCTTTTAGCCTTGATTTGGTCATCCAAATACATATCGGCAAAAATTTTTGCAGCTGGATATAATTTGTCTACAACAGGCGGTTTAATTCTTGCAACTTTTCCCCCTTCTTGATCGACAAAAATAAAAGTTTTTCTTCCAGGAAACAACTCTTTCAGTGATTTTGTAAGAGCTATTAGCTGCTCTCTAGATTCAACATTTCTAGAAAATAGAATAAACCCTAATGGTTTAGCTTTCAAAAAAAACTCCTTTTCTTTACCATCTAGTTTCGTTCCTGCTAAGCCAAAAATAATATTACTGGTTTGAGTTTTCATAAAAAAATTTATTAATTTAATGAATTTTTTCTAGATTGCTAACAGTCGAATACCTATCCTCATAGTACACTGACACGTTACCGATAGCACCGTTACGATGTTTTGCAACTACAATTTCGGCAAAATTATGGACTTTACTTAATTTATCCACCCACTCAGAATATTTAACGTCATCTTGCTTGGGTTCTTGCCTCCTTAAGTAATACTCTTCCCTGTATAAAAACATCACCACGTCAGCATCCTGTTCTATCGAGCCGGATTCGCGCAAATCAGATAGCATAGGCCTTTTATCTTCCCTTTGTTCTACTGCTCTTGAAAGCTGCGCTAAAGCTATAACCGGTATGTTCAATTCCTTAGCAAGCGCTTTTAACCCTTGGGTAATTTCTGCGACTTCAATAACCCTATTTTCGGATTTATTAGAACCACGGAGGAGTTGGAGATAATCTATAAACAAAATTCCTAAATTATGCTTTCTTTTTAATTTACGGGCTCTCGTTCTAACTGCTGATATTGTCAGTGCGGGAGTATCATCAATAAAGAATGGTATCTGGGCAAGTTCTGCTGCCGCTTTCCTTAAATCGTTGTAATGCTCTTCATTAACTTTACCACTTCTCAGCAAGGTAGAATCAACTTTAGTCAACATTGAGAGTAATCTAGTAGAAAGCTGCTCAGACGACATTTCCAAAGAAAAAAAACCAACTGAAGGCGGGGGGGAATCGGGGGCAGTTTTTTTAAGCAGAGACCTACACGCATTAAAAGCAAAATTAATGGCAAAAGCAGTTTTACCCATGCCTGGACGACCTGCAATAATGACAAGATCCGAATTATGGAATCCTGAAAGTTTTGTATCAAGATCGGTAAGACCCGTAGAGATTCCAGTTACATGATCAGAATTCTTCATCGCTCTGTTAATGCTATTGAGGGAAGAAGCTACGTGGTCCTTGATTGATACAAAACTTTTTTCATTAATTCCTTCACTAGCAAGTTGGTATAACTTACTTTCAGCCATTTCAAGTTGCTCAGCTCCAGTATTTTCCAAAGTGGAATCATAAGCTGTATTTACAATATTTTCGCCTATTTGTATTAGATTGCGCTTAATTGCAAGATCAAATATTATTTTGCCGTAATCATGAGGATTAATCACAACCATAGCCATGGTCGTTAATTTTATCAGATATTCCTCTCCGTTTAACTCAATAAATAACGGCTCTTTATCAAGCATTGACTTTAAGGCTATTACTGAAGGTGTAAGGCCTTTATCAGCAACAACCTCAATCGAATTATAAATTTTTTGGTGCAAAGGTTCAAAAAAATGTTCAGCTCTTAAGAACTCATTTACTTGTTCAATCAAGGTATGATTAATTAAAACAGCCCCAAGCAGCATCTGCTCTGCTTTAATATTTGCAGGCAGTACCCTCTCTATGGTTGTGTCCATCATTCCTACTAACTATAAACCTCTTAAATATTTATCAGCTTCCAGGGCGGCCATACAGCCCGTTCCGGCAGCAGTTATCGCCTGACGATATATTTTATCCTGAACGTCACCAGCTGCAAACACTCCTTCAACACTAGTTTTTGTAGAACCTGGTGATGTTATTATATAACCTTCGCTATCCATATCAACAACGCCTTTAAAGATATCAGTATTAGGCTTATGACCTATTGCTATAAATACACCTTCACAAGCAATTTCTTTGATCTGGCCAGAAGTTACATCTTTAAGATGAACTCCAGTCACTGATTTTGGGTCTTTAGTACCTACAACTTCATTTAATACATGATTCCATATAGGAATTACCTTTTTGTTCGCAAATAATCTATCCTGCAAAATCTTCTCTGCTCGGAGCTCATTCCTTCTATGAACCAAGTAAACTTTACTCACATGATTTGTTAAAAATAAGGCTTCTTCTACTGCCGTATTACCGCCCCCCACTACTACGACCTCTTTGTTTTTAAAGAAAAAACCATCACAGGTAGCACAACCTGATACCCCAAACCCTTGAAATTCCTGCTCAGATTTTAGCCCCAGCCATTTTGCTTCCGCACCGGTGCAAATAATAACTGTATCAGCTTCGTATACATCACCTGAGGAAGTAAAGGCTCGAAAAGGTTTATTAGCTATCTCAACCCTTTCAACATAATCATAAACGAGTTTTGCCCCCACATGCACTGCCTGGGCTTCCATTGCTTGCATCAACTGCGGACCTTGTATCGGTTTTGCAAAACCCGGGTAATTTTCAACGTCAGTAGTAATAGTTAACTGTCCACCAGGTTGCATACCGCAGATTAATATCGGTTCTAGAGCCGCACGGGCCGCGTATATAGCAGCGGTAAATCCTGCAGGACCAGAACCAATAATTAGAACTTTTGTTTTTGTCATACCTTTAAATTCCTTTGGAAATTGTCCTTACTTAAGATGGCTTAGATTCCTTAACTTTTTTAATTGCGGCTGTTTTGACACCTCTTCCTTTTGGTTCTGTTTTCTTTACAGTCTTGGAAATAATTTTTTGGTCCTTTCCAAAAGGAAAATCATTCTCTTCTTCACTCTCTATATCACGCCCTGAAAGAAGATTCTTGATCTCTTTCCCTGACATAGTTTCACGCTCTATTAAAGCTTTAGCTAGAATATGTAATTGATCTAAGTGAGTTGTAAGAATATTTTTAGCAAAATCATATCCTTCTTTTATTATTCTTTTTACTTCATCATCAATAATTTCTGAAGTTTTTTCTGATCTCCCCTTATCACCTCCGCCACCTGAAGCATAAATATCCTCGTTAGTTCTACCATGGAAAATTGGCCCTAACTTTTCACTAAGTCCCCATTCTGTTACCATTGCTTGAGCCATATTAGTAGCCATTTTTATATCAGAGGACGCACCGGATGTAACCTTTTCAGCACCAAAAATTATTTCTTCTGCAACCCTTCCAGCCATGGCAACGGCGATATCTGCTTTCATTTTTTCGAAAGTCATTGAAAGTCTATCACCTTCAGGTAGGCGCATAACCATACCAAGAGCTCTACCCCTAGGGATAATAGTTGCTTTATGAATCGGATCAGAAGCACTACAATAAAGACCGACTAAAGCGTGGCCACCTTCGTGATAAGCAGTCAGCTTTTTTTCTGCATCAGACATGGCTAGCGACCTTCTTTCCACACCCATTAATACTTTATCTTTAGCGTTTTCAAGATCTTCCATTTCCACAATTTTCTTACCAGCTCTTGCCGCAAGCAGGGCAGCTTCATTGACAAGGTTTTGCAGTTCAGCCCCAGAAAAACCTGGAGTTCCCCTAGCAATAATTCTTGGATCTACTTTATCAGAATGTTTGATTTTCTTCAAATGCACCTTTAAAATTTGCTCCCTACCATTAATATCAGGATTTGACACCGTAATCTGTCTGTCAAACCTTCCAGGGCGAAGAAGGGCAGGATCAAGGACGTCTGGCCTATTGGTTGCGGCAATAATTACCACTCCTTCATTTGCTTCAAAACCATCCATTTCCACAAGCATCTGGTTAAGAGTTTGTTCCCTCTCGTCATTACCACCCCCAAGACCTATTCCTCTATGACGGCCTACTGCATCTATTTCATCAATAAATATAATACATGGAGCATTTCTTTTTCCCTGCTCAAACATGTCTCTTACTCTGCTAGCACCAACACCAACAAACATTTCGACAAAATCAGAACCAGATATACTAAAAAATGGGACATTCGCTTCGCCTGCTATAGCTTTTGCAAGCAAAGTTTTACCGGTTCCAGGAGGTCCTATCAACAAACAACCTTTTGGTATTTGACCTCCTAGTTTCTGGAATTTACTAGGGTTTCTCAGAAAATCTACTATTTCAGACAATTCTTCTTTCGCTTCATCAATACCAGCTACATCTGCGAAAGTTATCTTTGGTCCTTTATCAGATAAGAGTTTGGCTTTGGATTTACCAAAACCCATTCCTTTGCTACCGCCTTGCATCTGGCGCATAAAGAAAACCCATACCCCTATTAGAAGCAACATTGGAAACCAGGAAATAAAAATACTGAATATGGAATTCATTTTAGTGTCAGGCGGAATAACATCAACATATACTCCATGCATAGTAAGCTTATCAATCAATCCTGGATAGTCAGCAGCATAAGTAGAAAAGCTTGTGCCATCGGTAAAAGTACCGTCTAATGTTCTTCCTTGAATTTTAACTGAGGAAACTTGTTTTGCATCAACTTTATTCAAAAAATCAGAGAAGGCTAACTTCTCCTTACTCGAGCCAAAACCTTCGCCCTGAAGAGCGTTAAAAGTTACGATCATTAATATAAAAATAAATATCCAAATAAAAATATTTCTGTTCTGATTGTTCATTGAAAATTCCTAGAAAAAATGAGTAAAACGTGAAATAAAGTTAGGTTTAAAAATCACTTTTATAGCACCACTTAACACCCCACCATCATAATAAGATATATGAGGAATAGCCACCACTTTTTCAAGATTTTTAATTACTGGTAGGGTAAATAATATAGATTTATGGTTATTATCACTATCTTTAGCTAAATTTTCCAAATTTAACTGGGGTATTAGCGTTATATACTCTTCCATTTTTAGATTTGAAATAATATAGCCTGGTTTATTAAGAACAATTTCGAATCTATTATCCCAATAATAAACATAATAAGGAGGTTGAAACCGATAATCGTGTTTAGTGAGTGGTCCTGGCTGGATATATTGATATGCTTGCTTCCCATCGCAGCTGTTCTCGACAAATACCTTTTCTTTATAAATTATTATCTCCTCATTTTTAACAATTAGCTTACAATGATTCAAAGTAGAGGTTACAAACCTTTTAGATGAAAGCAAAGATATTATGTTAATTACGTTTCTGTATCGAGGGATAAGAGTTTTACCACTAATTACTGTTAAAACGTAATTAATTATATGAATTTTTATTTCATCTCCTAATCCATTAAATTTAACAATATTAATTTTTGCAAAACCGTATTCATATATTGATACTACCTCCGCAAGAGATTGTATTAAGCTCTGGTTTAGCAATTTAGCTTTTTCACTAGATAAATTATAGTTAGCTAGTAAGTTGGCCTTTTCTGCTTTAGCAAGAGTGGCAAGTTTTTTCCTTATTCTATTCCTTTCGTATTTATCAGCTTGATTGGATTGATCTTCAAACCAAGTAATATTATTCTTATACAAATACTCTATAAGTTCTTTCTTTTCTATATTAAATAAGGGGCGTACTATCCATACATTGTTCCAAAAATAAGTAATATTAGGAAAATGAGCAAGAAGACTAGATTTTTTGGATTTTCTTATTAAATAAGTCTCCAGCATATCATCAAAATGATGGGCCGTAAGCAATAAAGAAATTCCAAGCTTTTTGCAATTTTCGCTCATTAAATCGTAACGGGCTTTCCTTGCTCTCTCTTGTATTGCTGTTATTTTATCACCTGAATTCCAGGATAATGGCACAAATTTGAATTTGAATCTGCCTGCTAATTTTTCAACATAGTTAATTTCTAGTTTTGATTCTGGCCGCAAATTATGATTAACAGTAAAAATTGTAATATCAACTTTCCTTGCTTTAGCCCATTCTGCTATTAGATACAACAAAGCTATTGAATCAGCTCCTCCAGAAACTGCAACTGCTAATCTGCTAATACTATTTGCACCTAAAATATTATTCATATTAAAGGTGAGCTTTTTTTCTAGAGGAAAAAGAGATGAAATTTCGGCCACGCTTACTTACTCAGGTAACCACGAGAGGTCTTCTGCTACTTCGTACATTAATATCAATAAATATATTGCAAAAATAGCCATGCCTAAACTGGCAATATATACTCTAAAAGATTTAAAAACTAACGCTAATAAAGCACTTACTGCTATAGCCCCTAAGCTATAATAACCGCCATATACTAACAGCCGCCAAAGAATATTGTTGTTAAAATAACTAATTAAACTACGGTCAGTAGTATAAGCAAAGGCACTATATACAGGTAATTGATATAAAATAATTAAAAAAGTATATATAAAATTCTTATTAAAACTCATACAGATTCCATTAGTAAAATTACAAACCTTGCCTTTCAAGCATTTTTTTCTTAGTTTCGGCAATCGCTTTAGCAGGATTTAAACCTTTTGGACAAGTTTTTGTACAATTCATGATTGTATGACACCTATAAAGCTTAAAAGGGTCTTCTAAGGCATCAAGCCTTTTACCGCTTGCTTCATCTCTTGAATCAGCAAGCCATCTATAAGCCTGGAGCAATATAGCAGGGCCCAGATATTTTTCGCCGTTCCACCAATAACTTGGGCAAGAGGTAGAACAACAGGCACATAATATACATTCGTATAACCCGTCCAGTTTTTCTCGATCTTCTACAGATTGCAAACGTTCCTGTCCTTGTTCTACCGGAGTATCAGTTTTTAGCCATGGTTCTATGGAAGCATACTGAGCATAAAAATGGGTTAAATCAGGAACTAAATCTTTAATTACACTCATATGAGGGAGAGGATATATTTTAATATCACCAGAAACTTCGTCTATAGATTTAGTACAAGCAAGGGTATTAGTTCCATCTATATTCATCGCACAACTACCGCAAATCCCTTCACGGCAAGATCTCCTAAAAGTTAGTGTAGAATCAACCTCATTTTTAATCTTAATTAAAGCATCCAAGACCATTGGTCCGCATTTATTTAAATCTATGTAAAATGTATCTCTTCTTGGATTCTCTCCAGAATCAGGATCATAACGATATATAATAATTTTTTTGGGAGAACCTGCGGCTTCTAGGTTTTTATGCACTTTTCCTTCAGAAATTCTGGAATTGGGTGGTAATCTTAACTCTGCCATATTTCCCTCAAAAAATTTAATTTCTAAAAAAGCGTTTTATCAAGGAATTGCAATATTATATAATATATGCAGTATATAATCTACAAAACGCTATTTTATATTGCAATTAATTTTATGTAAAACCGATTTAGTTTATTATATTTATTAGTAAAATATAACTAGCTCTTAGCTCAAGATCAAAATTAATTGTATCATCAGTTAATTTTACCAGTTTATCATATTGTTTAGTAAGGTAACTAATCGATACTGGCATTAATTGATCTAAAAATTTCTTTTCTAAAGGCGATAATGCAACTTCATGGCTGGATAGTTTTTTACAGACTCGTACAATTAAATTTTGAGCATTGCTTGTAAACTTAACCCATAATTCCCTATCTTTTGAGCTAAAATCTTTAAGATAAGCTAAATGCTCATCAATTTTAGTTGTTTTAAGAAACGGCCTTACATAATAATCATCCACCTGTTTGCTTATGCAACTATCAGGTACAGTGGAATTATAATTATATGTAATTTTTCTGCATCTTGAGCGAATAGTCGATAAAATCGCAGCTGCATTAGTTGTTATAAGGAAAATATAAGTGTTTTTGGGAGTATCTTCAAGTAGCTTTAAACAGGAATTCGCTGCATTTAAATTCATTTGGTCTGCGCCGTAAATAATAGCAGTTTTATAACCAGAAATAATGGAAGTTTTATTCAGAAAATTCTGTAATTCCCTAATTTGCTGCATCGAAATGTTTTTTGCGCTATCCCCAATTTTTCTCACCAGCATAAAGTCAGGATGACGTAAAGCGTTCTGCTCCTGATAAAAAGCTTTACCAATAAATTCTACAATTTCATTCATTGCAGCTTCTACATCATCTACACCCACCAGGTAAGAGTTATATAGCTTATTAAAGTCTAGAGCTTGAGCCAGATATTTTTTGATCATGCCTATAAATGTAGGGTTATTTTTTTAACCTATTAAGCGAGTGTTCCAATCCTAAAATTTCAATCATTTCAAATACGCTTGGTGATTTAACGTCCCCAGCTATAAAAGCTCGGATAAAATGCATTAATTCACCAAGTTTCATATTAGCTAATTCCGCAAGCTCTTTTAATTTTTCTTGAATTACATCTTTAGAGAAATTTCCAAGACCGGTAAGGGTTTCTCTTACTTGCATTAAAAGATTGTCATCAGTGTTTAAAATTATCTGCCTTGCTTCCGCAGTAATGGAAAGCGGGAAATCTACTACGTACATAAGAGCCATTTGTTTAAGATCAATCAGTAATTCAGTTCTGGGTTTTAAGCTAGCCATTGCTTTTAAGATATTACCTTTTGAAACAGCCGATATTTTGCGATCTTCCTCAATCATATTTATTACTATTTCAGCAAGTTCCGAATCATTTTTCTGCCTTAGGTAATGGGCATTTAAACTTTTCATTTTATGGAAATCAAGCCTGGCTGCTGATTTGCCAAGGCCATCAATACTAAACCACTTTATTGCTTGGTCTCTTGAAATTATTTCATCGTCACCATGACTCCAACCAAGCCTCAGCAAATAATTACATAAGGCTTCCGGTAAATAACCCATTTCTTTATAACTTTCCGTACCGAGAGCTCCGTGCCTTTTCGATAATTTTGCACCATCTGGACCATGAATCAAAGGGATATGTACCATAGCTGGTACTTTATACCCAAGAGCTTCATATAAAATTTGCTGGCGATGAGCATTGCTTAGGTGATCATCACCCCTAATGATATGCGTAATACCCATGTCATGATCATCAACAACAACTGCTAACATATAGGTGGGACTACCGTCGCTACGGAGCATTACCATATCATCGAGCTGACAATTCTGAACTACTACGTCGCCTTGTAAAAGGTCCTTAACTACGGTTACACCTTCCCGTGGAGCTTTTAACCGCACCACCGGTTTTACACCTGTTGGATACTGAGCAACATCAGCATTCCTCCAAGGGCTATTAAAAATAAAATGCTGTTTTTTAGCCATAGCTTCTGCCCGCAAAACTGCTATCTCTTCTTGCGATGAGAAACAGAAATAAGCTTTTCCAGCTTCAACCAAACTGTAAGCTACTTCCTGATGCCTTGCTTCTCTTGCTGATTGGTATACTACCTCATCATCATAATCTAAGCCTAACCACTTCAGCGACTCAAGAATAGCCTGCATCGCTTCTTGTGTTGATCTTTCTTTATCTGTATCTTCAATCCTAAGCAGGAATTTGCCGTTATTTTTTCTGGCAAACAGATAATTAAACAAAGCAGTTCTAGCTGATCCAATATGTAGAAATCCTGTGGGAGAAGGTGCAAATCTTGTAACTACAGTCATGCCTGGGTTAAATATTTATTCTTAAATTATAAATTTATCCAATCTCCAGCCTGGCGTTATTTGAGTACAATATAAAATATACTTCAGTAAAGACCAGAACTGAAATGGTCGCAGACTAAAATATCTCGTGATAATCCAAACATCAAGTTAAAATACTGAAATAACTGTCTTTAGTTACTATTATATGGTCATGCACTGATACATCAAAAACTTTACATGCCTTAATTATTTTATCGGTAATTATCCAATCATTCTCGGAAGGTACTGGACTACCACTAGGGTGGTTATGTACAACAATAATAGCTACCGCTCCGTAAAACAAAACTTTTTTAATTATTTCCCGTAAATATAACGGAGCTACATCCAAACTACCTTCGGAAACGACCTCATCTACCAAAACAATATTTTTCTTGTTTAAAAGTAAGAGCCTGCACTGCTCCACATCTAAACCACCCATTGTAAATTTCAAATAATCTAGAAGTTCCTTTCGATTACTAATCACATTTGTATTTTTTATTCTGGTACGCAAGATATCGCTAATTAATTGTTTTAATAATTCTAAGACCTCTAGTACGCGCTTCTCTTCGGGCATCATAACCGATAATTTATATTTGTCGGTGTAAAATATCTCCCCTAGATCTCCAAATCGCTCCAATAATGTCTTGGCAACTATATTTGCTTCTACAACCTCTTTATAGTAAAAAGAAAATAATTTTGTAAGCAGTTCTTCTTCCCTAATCCGTTGTTCTAAATCACCTATAGTACTAGTTGCTAAACCCATTTATATCCCTTAAATAAAACTTACCATAATAGATGTGACCGCCATACCCTGGCATAAAATAACATTATTTGTATCAATGGCGATCGGGGAGTAGAAAAAACCGTAGAAATTCAGTTACAATAACTTTTAGGACCTAAAGAATCACTTTATTTTACACCTTAGGACCTTGTACATAGTTATCATCTCCCCAATCTTGATTGAGGGTGTACCAATTAGGCTAATACAAACCATTTCTAAAGAGGTTTTCTAGACCCCAAAGCATGACGCATCTGCATGATTTTGATTAAAAAAAACATACATATACCTACTTACTCCGCCGGTGACTTTATAAGATTTCATACGTTTCGTCAACAATAACTATAAGTTATTATTATTTTTAGTTTTTTACCTTAAAGTAAACTCTTATCTAAAATCCTATAACTACTAAACAAATCGCTCTCAAGTTTTCTCCTACGCATTAACCCTATAATTTTTCTACCTCCTGCATATATCCATTTTAAAAACTCTTTTGCCCCTTCCTCATAATGACCGTAATTGATTTTCTGTCTTAAAACTGATCTTTGAAGAGCAGCAGTACCCACATTAAATGTAAAAGAGACCAGTGCAGCAAACTGATCATCATTTATTTCTACATCAATATATTTCAGGACTGACCTTTCTATTTTGCGCAAGTCATTTTCTAATATTTGACTGGCTTTTTCCTGGGTAACTATTTTATAAGGATCACTAGGGAGTATCCTGTGTCCATAACCTATGGTAAGATAGCCGCCACTACAAATATACGGTTCGGCTTTAAAGCCTTCTAAGGATTTAATTAACTGAATTCCTTTTGGGTTGGTAAATCGGTGCATCGATTTTCTAATTTTGCACTATATTTTATTTTTCCATAATTTTTGAAAAGTACGCTGTCCATAATAAAAACTGATAATACCAGCAAAAATCGCCTGATCGTCAGTACTCCAAATAATTTCAATATACTCGATTACATGGCTAGTTCTAGAAATCGCAGCATATTGGAGGTATTTTACAACCATATACATAATGAAAAAGCTGTAAGCAAGAACAGGCCTAACTAGACCGTTAACTGCATCTACCCATGTAATCTCAGTTTTATACGTTGCATATAACGATGCTTGTTCCTGGATATCTCGTGATATATGAATCTCTTCTAAAGATCGGCTTGCGGCTGTCTGGTTATATTGAATTTGCTTTTCTAAAATAGCTAGTTCATGCTTTTTATCGTTTGCATCTTTAAAATATTTGACTATTTCAGGAATTATTGAGCTGATAAAACCGGCAATTGAAGCAAGTAAAGTAATCATAATTTTTCCTCAAATTTTTGGTGATTAATATTGATAGTTTTTTTTGATTGTCTCAGCTAGGAAATGTTTAGATTCAGCTATTTTCTGGAATCTAAAAAAATCAATCGCATTAGCTGTAGCAGTGACTTGAACAGACTCTTTTCCAGGCCACAAAATATTTTCAGGCCACTTAATATTAAAAACCTCTTCATAATTTTGCTTAATCATTATCACAAAAGAGGAATTCTTAACTTCATCAAAATTAAAAGCACACTTCCCCTCAAGGTACAGATAATGGCAATCAACCTTACTTGGCAGAAGATATTCATCTTTGATGCCTATAAATTTAAGCGAGGAAGAAGAGGCCTGTTCTTCAAAACCAGTTGTTACTTTCTGCCAGCTATTATCCGAGAATATGGCAAAACAACCATCCTTTATCATATAAACAAACATATTATTATAAGGGGATATATATTGAATCCCTTTGGTAGAATGGGCAAAGTAACAAATTTTGTTTTTATTTTCACCAGCAGTAAGAATGAAACGCTGACCATAGGTGATAGTCTCAGGAGGCTTTTCAACAAAATTATCTACACTTAAATTCAAATTTGCATCAAGTTTTAGTATGGACTCATTATATACTATATCTTTATGCTCCTGCCCTTGATACATAAGATCAAATTGGTAATTCGTAGTTTTCATAACATATTCTCTTATACCGTTAGTGACTAAATTATATCGATTTTATAGCCCTCACTAATATCTACATCGCTAATATTTATTTCAATTTGATGCGCATCGGAGGCAGCAATAAAATTGTGTACTCGGCTGTTAGCAGTAAGCTTAATGGAAAAATCCTTTAATCTAACGATTCCTCGAATCCAGCTATCTGATTTAAAGTTTCTGTTTATCCAGTGGAGATACATTTTTGAACCCTCAACATAATTTGAAACCGTTAATGGTATAGAATGATGGCAAGCGCAATTTGTAAAATTTACTTCCTCCGCAATAGAGCCAATTTTAAATTCAAGAGTTTGACCTACCGCATCTTCGGAAATAGGTAATATGTTTACATCATGGGTAAAAATAGCTGCAACCGATCCCGCCTCATGTTTTTTAATATATCCTTGAGTTCCATATGTTCCCCTTATTAGATAAGAAATAGAGTACATTTCTTCTTCAGAAGGGATTTTCTTAATATTTTTAAAAGCAATTAATTCACTATTTATCTCTAGTAATTTCCAATTATTATCATTAAATTTCTCAAGCTCTATTCCTTTAACTTCGATTGTACTAAGATCGTCGATAAGAAATGGATTTGCCTCATCTACCACATGAAAATTAACGATTCTAGCAATAGAATTAGTTGGCTCTATTAGTGCTATTTTATTCCAATTCGGATTTAGACTTTGTTTAGTTCGAACGTAAAGAGGTAACTTGATTTTATTGTTCAAATGAACGGTTAGATAAGGGAAATCATAACCGTATAATTTAAACGGCAGCTCAATGACCCTGAACTCGGTTTCTATATTTTTCTCATGGAACAGCTCAATCCTATTTTTAAAACTGGTTATGCTATGGTAGCTATTGATATCATCTACTACGGCAATAACATTTATCATTAAACCGGTAAAGCTAATTTTTATTACACGTAGGTAATATTTTACTTCCTTATATTCCAAGGAGATAAAATCGGCTGGCTCTAGGTCAATATATGAAATCGGGAGATTAAATTCCAGTATCTTACTCTCAGCTGCTGCATTTTTTAGCAATAATTTACCTATCTGCGCAACCTCGGATATTGTTATTACAAACGGCAATCGTAAAGTAGCGTTTTTTAGATGTGAAAACTGCTCATTATTAACATGCAAATAACCAGTTTCATAATCCTGCAGCTGATTTTGGAAATATATATTAGCTTTTGCAAGCATTTGTTCTCTAGCAATAATAACCTCATTTATATAACTATTTTCTGTAAGTTTTATTAAATCTCCTGACTCAATTCCGGCAGGTAAGCTTTGCCCTCTTTTAATAAAAGATATTTTCTGGCAGTCGCTTGCATTAATATCAAAAAAATAACTGCTTCTTAAAATACTAATAGCATCCTTAGCAGAAAGCTGATGGTTAAAAATAACTCCGGATAGAACTTCATCTACCCCGTATGCTTCTACGTTTTTTAAGTCTATTTTACACCTATTTGATATCTCAAGAATTATTGAGGCAACACTTGCCATTCCGAATTTGTCGTTAACCCAGTGGCCTTTTTCCCATAAATAACCGTCCCGCCATATATCCATATGAGGCCAAGCAGGATAAGGCCTTGCATCCCAGGTCCACAGAAACATGTTTTCAATATATTCCTCTTTACCCCAGAATTCTATAAAGGCTCTAATACATCTCCTTTGAATAGAAAAATCTATCTCACCGTTTGAATATTTTGGGATTCCGCCATCCTTACATAAAGGATCGAAAAAAACGTTTGGCTGATTAGAAGCCTTATCAATCGAGGGAAAACCATATTCGGTAAACCAGATTTTTTTTGATCGTGGTTGCCATGCTGTAATTATTCCATCTGGATTTCTATGGGTATTCTCCCACCAATATTTAAGATTTTTCCAGGCAAAAGCAGGCGCTAGTGGTATTTTTTGATTTCGCTCATAACATACGTAAAAGTCATATCCTTCTCCTTGTGAAAATCCATCTTTAATCTCCTTATCAGTAATTAATGATCCTTCGCTATTAGTTAGCAGAAAATAGGCATCCATACCGATAAAATCTATAGCGTGAGAAGACCATAAAGGGTCTAGATTATACCAACCACCTTCCGTATGATGATATTCCGACCAGTCAGCTGCATAGGAAACCAGAACTCTCTGCCCGACTATTGCCTTTACCAAGCCAGCAAGATTAACTAGTTCATTAACTGCAGGAAAATTATTTCCTGAGTCCTTTATTTTGGTAAGACCAATTAATTCACTGCCGATAATAAAAGCATCCACGTAGTCTTTAACCAAATTAGCGTAGTGCAAAATAAATTCATTATAGCCTCCTCTTTTGCGAAAAAACCGCTCTACCTCACCGGCAGCACCCGTTAAATGCCCACGCCAAGGTTTTTGGTCTACATCCATAAAAAACATAGGATAAAACATGACCTTAAGGCCACGGGATCTTAATTCCTGTAAATAACGAATTACACTTTGGTCGTTTACACTACCGCCATATCTGGGATTGCCATTAATATCTTTTGCTATTTCGTGAGCATTTTCCCTGTTATACTCCCCTACCCTCCATTCTTCACTAAACCTAATTAACGGATCTTTAAATTCAACTGCAGGCCTAATTAAGCATTCTGATAAATCGAGACTGTTTCCAAACCAGCAGATAACCGGTGCTACCCATTCTATATTTTCACAAGTGTTTTTGAGTTGATTTAAGCTATGAATGGAATTTGCTATATTGTAAAAATTATGTGAATTAATTACTTTTTCACATTTAACAGAACCGTTCCGAGCAATTATTTGTTTTTTCTGGATAACAGTATCATAAACATACTCTCCAGAACCCGGGATCATCACAATCGATTTTACCATATCTTCAACTGTGTAAGTGGTAGGAACGTTAGCTTTTCTGGTAACTTCAAATGATAAATTAGGGATGACATCTTCAAAATCTGCCAGCGGCAAATCCTCAAACACAATATAAGCAAGATCTCGGAAAGCCGGCGCACAACCGTTCATTTTAGCTTGTATATACGGATCTGGCATTTGACCTTGTGACCCTTTATAGAGCCGAAATTTATAATGGCTAATATCTATAATTTCGTTGCCGTTCCATACTTTAGTAATTTCTCTAATTTCCCCTTGGCAAATAGCCACAGCAAAAGATAGAAAATATTCATATTCAGTATAATAAGTTGTGGATTTAGCCTGCTTAGGTAGCCTAAAAAATTTTGGCTGCGCAAAATATCTTGAAGTTGAACTAGTTTTAGCTACATTCTTTATTTCATCAACCCAGATAATTTTACCAAAAACTCTGGTTTTACCGAACACAAGGGGTATTGGAGCTCCTAAAGTAGCTATCGAAAGAGTAAAACTTTCCTTAAGACTTGCATATTTCAGAAAAACTTCTTTTTTATAAAACCACTTCCTTTCTAGGAAATCACCAATATACTTACCTGCATACCTCCCTATTGATGATAATATTCCGCTGCCCATATATTTACCGATACTACCGCCGATAGCAGAAAAAAATGATCCAAGCATATTATTTCCTTATTATTTTTTTGCTAGAAACATAATTAGCAGAAAAATCCATCAGCACTAATTATTGATAGGGATATAAAACAACCTTGGGTTTTTAATTTGACTGGTAGCATAAATTTGGTTAGAATCGCTGCCGGAATGGGTAAAACTTTTCCGGAGTGTCAGTTTCTCTCATTAGCCATATAGAATTCTAGGCCGGTAACCCACCCTTAACTGCTTTTAGATATGGAAAATAACGGTTGTAGTCTATCAGGAGAGCAAGCTGTTAATGATTCAAGGATTTGCTTTAGGCAAAAAAAATAACTATTTATTATGTTATAATTAATCTAGATAATCTAGGTTAATTAAGAGGTAACCATGTATAAATAGCAATTACACGAAGCAAAAAATAAATTGAGTCATTTGATTGACGTAACAATGGAAGGAAAGCCTCAATGTAATACTAAAAGAGGAGCAGAAGCGGTGGTGGTCATATCAATAGAAGAATATAAAAAAATGACTAAACCAAAGCTCGGTTTAAACAAATTTCTGCTTAAGGGCGCTAAGATTGATGATTTTGTAGTAGAAAGGGGAATCGGTAAAGTTAGAAAATTGGATGTATGAAGTACTTGCTAGATACCAATATAGTTTCGGAATTAAGGAAAAAGCTACCTGATCCTAGAGTAGTAAAGTGGATGGAAGATGTTCCTTCTGATCAAGTATATTTGAGTTGTATAGCAATTGGCGATCTTAGGTCAGAAGCTTTAAAGAAAGCTAAACAGGACAAGATAGCTGGGAAATTGTTAATCAAATGGATAGATGAACTGATTAATTCTTATGAAGACCAGATAGTATTAATTGACCTGGAAATTTGCAAGAAATGGGCAGAGCTTTTAACTATTGATAGTGCTAATGCTATTGATAGTTTGTTATTAGCTCAAGCGTTTACAAATAATATGGTATTAGTTACCAGAAACATTAAGCATTTAAAAATGTTTTGTACTAAATGCCCGAATCCTTTTGGAGTAGAAAATGTTTAATAGTGATCAGATAATTATCTACGAAGATAAAAACGGACAAATTTCAGTTGATGTAGTATTACGTGATGAAATGGTTTGGTTAAATTTAACTCAACTATCAGAGTTATTTGTCAGAGATAAATCTGTAATTTCACGGCATATAAAAAATATATTAAAAGAGCAAGAATTATCCGAGGTATCAACTGTTGCAAAATTTGCAACAGTTCAAGCCGAAGGAGATAAAAGCGTTACTAGACAATTAGAATATTATAATCTGGATATGATCATCTCGGTAGGATACCGAGTTAACTCAAGAAAAGCCGTAGAGTTTAGAAAATGGGCAAGCAATATTTTAAAAGATTATTTAATCAAAGGTTATAGTGTTAACTATAAAAAAATTATGAGGAAAGAGCTTGAGGAATTAAAGCAGACTGTTTTATTACTCTCAAATACCTTATTAAATCAAAATTTAGTTAATGAAACCGGTTCAGAGCTTTTAAACTTAATTAGAACTTATACTAAAACCTGGGATATCCTTCTTAAATATGACGAAAACAGACTGGAATTACCAAAATCTGGAAAATCCGGTATCAGTAGAGAGCTTAAATATAAAGAAGCAAAATTGGCGATTATTAACCTAAAAACAGAATTACTGCAAAAATCGGAAGCAAGTAACTTGTTTGGACAAGAAAGAGGAAAAGCTTTAGATGGTATAATAGGTAGTCTGTATCAGACTTTTGGAGGAGATGATTTGTATCCGTCAATTGAAGAGAAAGCCGCTCATCTTATTTATTTTATCATTAAAGATCATCCGTTTAATGATGGTAATAAAAGAATTGGATGCCTATTATTTTTGTTATTTTTGAGTATTAATGAATTTAAATTAACATCTGTGAGTCCAGAGAGTTTAACGGCTCTTGCTTTATTGATAGCCGAAAGTGACCCAAAACATAAAAAAGTAATAATTAGATTAGTAATAAATTTGTTAAATGAGAAAAACTAGAAAATCAAACAAGACCGAAAGGAATTTCTCTTTAAGATAAAGCAGTCGCAGAAAATAGCGAACTATCTTAAATCGCAGTGTAGAATTCTGCACCGTAACATATCCTTGTATCTTTAGATCGGGGTGATAATGGTCATGTTCAGAATGTAGTTTTTTCTACGTTTAAAAACCATTATGACTGCTCTACTGGACAGTTTTTTCAGCTCCCCGATCACCAATAACCAAGTTCTTTTGGTGGTCGAACTTAATTACAATTTTTAGTTTATTTTAAGAATTGACCACCAAAATAAATTTGGTTAGAATCGCTGCCCGAACGGGTAAAACCTTTCCGGGGTCTGAAAACCTCTTTCAAACGCGGTGTAGTTTTGGCTGCACCGTAACATATCCTTGTATCTTTAGATCGGGGTGATAATGGTTATGTCCAGAGTTTTGTACTTCCAAAACTTAAAGACCATTGTAGCTGCTCGTTTGTACGGTTTTTTCAGCTCCCCGATCACCAAACAGCCAAGTTCTTTGGTGGTCGAACTTAATTTCATTTTTTAAGTTTAAAGGAGTTATCATTATGAAAAAAATCCAGATCACAGCCCTATCAGTAATCCTTTCTTCCGGTATTCTATCTTCCTGCGGAAAAGATGAAATCGAAAAATGGGAGGAAGAAAAAGACCAGGCACTTATTGATGCTGAATTTACAGATACACAAACCCGCCTTGATTACCTGCAATGCTATGCTTTATCTTCCCAGGAAAAAAGCAAATGCCTACTTAAACTTAACAACAAAAAGATCAAACCAGAGCTACTAAAGCACCATTTTTATACTAATAATTACGTTTACCAGCTTGAAAAACTAGGTTTTGTGCAATTCCTCAAAAATAAAGGAGCAGTTTGTGATAGAATAACGGAAGGGCCTAAATACACCAGCGAAACCGAAAGTTACGTAGCTAAATGCAGGGATGGCAATATCTATTTATTAAAGTTCAATTATGATGAAGATAAATGGCTACTTGTGAAATAGTTTTAACTTAAAATAAGAAACAGAATCAACCTATTGTAAAAACGTGTCATCAATTGATAAATCTTATAAGTTTTCTTTAATTTTCTGTCCTCTTTAAAAATTTTACTCCATTATTTTTTAAAGAATTAAAGAATCAAGTTGATTATTTATGAGGTTAACTTATATACCGGCTCGTTTTAATGCGAGTGGTCATCACAAAACCGCTAAAAATAGAACAAGCAATTTGTTGTTTAACATTTTAGCTTTTCTGCTAATAACTGCAGGTCTTGCATTAATTGGGGTAGGATTTACAGAAATGTCTGCCCCAATAAGCATATTAAAATCAGAACAAATATCTTTAGATCCGGTAAATTTATTTGAATATTCCTTGCGCACCACTCTTCGGATGTTTATTGCTTTGGTCTTCTCTTTAATTTTTTCTTTATTATATGCCACTATTGCTGCTAAAAATAGCTATGCAGAAGAAATTTTAGTACCTTTACTTGATATTTTACAATCAGTTCCGATTCTTGGTTATATTTCATTCACCGTTACGGGATTCTTGCTATTATTCCCTAATAGCATTATGGGGGCTGAATGCGCCGCTATTTTTGCCATTTTCACCTCTCAAGCATGGAATCTTACTTTCAGCTTTTATCAATCCTTAAAAACCATCCCCAAGGAATTAATAGAAGCAAGTTCCATATTTAAAATGTCGAAATGGCAAAGGTTCTGGCGGGTGGAGCTGCCTTTTGGTATACCAAGTTTAGTTGGAAACGTTGTAGTATCCATGTCCGGTGGATGGTTTTTTGTCGTGGCTGCTGAAGTAATTAGCGTCGGTAATAATAAAATAAGCTTGCCTGGCATTGGATCGTATATATCACTAGCTCTTGAACAAGAAAACATACCATCTATTATATATGCTCTAACAGCTATGATATTAATAATAATAATTTATGACCAATTAATATTGAGGACGCTTGTTGCCTGGTCTGATAAATTTCACTACGAAAGCACCGGAAGTAGTAATGCTCCAAAATCGTGGGTTTTAACCTTGTTTACCAGAAACCTTTTTATAAATAAATTATTCCTGCCTATAATTTATTTTTTCAGATTTATAGTATATTTTCCATTATTTAACCACTCAAATCAGGACAAAAACCTGGAACAAAAACAAGAATTTGTTAGCTACCACTACAACAGAACCTCTAAATATTTATGGTATTTTGCATTATTCGTTATATTTGCCCTAGCAAGTTACTATTTATTTAACTTTTTACAGAATCAAATAAAATTAAGTGAATTGCTCGAAGTGCTACAACTAGTTTTAATTACTATGCTACGAGTTTTTACGTTAGTAATTATTGCTTCTATTATTTGGATACCAATTGGTATATATATCGGTTTACACCCAAAACTCGCAGCAGTTATGCAACCAATAACTCAATTTCTTGCTGCTTTTCCCGCCAATTTACTTTTTCCGCTGGCAGTAATTGGAATCAGTAAATACGACCTTAACCCCAATATTTGGTTAAGCCCCTTAATGATTGTAGGGGCGCAGTGGTACATTTTATTCAATGTGATTACAGGAAGTTCCTCTTTCCCTACCGAGCTTAGAGAAGCGTCTAAAAATTTTAATATAAAAGGCCTTCTGTGGTGGCGTAAGGTTATGTTACCAGGAATTGTGCCTTATTTTATCACAGGAGCAATTACAGCCTCTGGAGGGGCTTGGAACGCTAGTATAGTAGCAGAAGTGGTTAGCTGGGGAGATAAAAAAATAGTGCTAAAAGGTATCGGTAGTTATATAACGCAGATGACCATAGAGGCAGATTTCCATCGGATAGTTCTAGGAATAGGGGTTATGTCTCTCTGCATAGCATTAATTAACCATTTTTTTTGGCAGCCGCTATATAATTACTCCGCAAAAAAATATAAATTTTAATAGTTTTCAGTACAGAATTTATGAATAATAATTTAATTGAACTCTCATCAATTACCCAAAGTTTTACAAAACCTGATGGCAATATCCAAAAAATATTAGATCAGATCAGTTTTAATGTTAAGGAAAGAGAAATACTGGCAATACTTGGTAAATCCGGTTGCGGTAAATCAACACTGCTAAGGATTATTGCAGGATTAGTCAAACCCAGCAGAGGGAAAGTAAAATACAATAATGAAACAACAGATAAAACTTTCGGTATTAGTATGATTTTCCAGAGCTTTGCTCTGTTTCCCTGGCTTACTGTTCTTGAAAATGTAGAACTCGGTTTAGAGGCGATGGATATTCCAAGGATGGAGCGGCGCAAAAAAGCGTTGGAAGCCATAGATTTAATAGGTCTTGATGGATTTGAATCAGCCATGCCAAGAGAACTATCGGGCGGTATGAAACAAAGAGTAGGATTTGCTAGAGCTTTAGTAGTAGAACCGCAGGTAATGCTTATGGATGAACCATTTTCTGCTCTCGATATACTTACTTCAGATACTTTAAAAAATGATTTTCTTGATCTTTGGGTTGCTAAGAAAACGAATCTAAAATCGGTAATAATAGTTACGCACAGTATTGAAGAAGCAGTGATGATGGCTGATCGGGTTTTGATTTTAGCTTCAAATCCAGGGCGGGTAGTCTCTGAATTGAAGATTAATTTAAGCAGACCAAGGCATGCTCATACCCCGGAATTTCAAGAGTTAGTTGACCAAATTTATAGCAAAATGTCAGAAGCCGGTAAACAAATTTTTGAAGATAAGGCCAAGAAAGTACGTGAACATGATATAACTCAAAATTTGATCTACACCTCTCCAAATCAACTTGCTGCTATAACAGGAACCCTGGCTACCCCGCCTTATAACGGCTCAGGCGATCTAGCAGATCTCGTTAAAGCTCTACAGATTAAAACATTTGACGTAATTCATATTTCCGAAGCTCTATCTATACTTAAATTTGCAACAGTTAACGAAGGTAACATCAAACTGACAAAAACCGGAAAACTTTTTGCAACTACAGAATTAGAAGAACGAAAACGAATCTTTGCCGAGCAACTACTCAAAAACGTGCCCCTTGCGTCATATATAGTTAATGTCTTAAATGGCAGAGCAGACAACAAAGCACCTAAATCCCGTTTCTTAACCCATCTGGAAGACCAATTATCAGCTAGCGAAGCCTCCACAGCTTTAAAAGCGATAATAGTAGCTGGCAGGTATGCTGAACTATTTTCCTACGATGATAATAAACAATTATTCAGCTTGGATAATCCGACTTAATGTGCGCTATAAATACTTGAAGTTTTAATTAATTACTGGTATAAGACTCGTATCTTTTTTATTTTACCCTAAAAAGCGCCCTTAGCTCAGCTGGATAGAGCAACGGATTTCTAATCCGTAGGTCAGAGGTTCGAATCCTCTAGGGCGCGCCATTCTTCATTTTTAGGTAATTTTACAACCATGTAAAACTGCAAGCGTAAATAACGTACCCTTAATATGTGCTATTTATAGTATCATATGGATACTATAAATAGCTATGAATCTTGAACTAAAATTTAAGATTATAGTCGTTACACGAGAACTCGGAAAATATCATAGGCTAGGCTAATCAAAAAGGGACATGTCAATAAAACTGACTTTACAACACATCTGTAATTTTATTATTCTGTATTCTGAATACCGATCTTATTAGACCTCTAGCTATTATCCCATCAAGTATTTTGCCTTGATAAAATTCTGTGTAAGAAAATTGAACACACTAAAAATACGACCACTATACCTAAATTGAAGAAAGTTATATTTAGAAAACCAGATTTGTATATGGCAAGAGATTCAACTATATCTACTTTTCCTCCCACAGAAGGTACTGACATAAATTTTGATAAAATAACACCAGCTAAGTTAGAAAATGCCAATGACAACATTACTATGCCCATAATAAATCCACGTAGATTTGCGGGAGCTAGCATAGTAGCTTGTGATTGAACCAAAGGGGCTATACAAAGCTCGCCTAAGCTCATAAAAGCTATGGCAACAACTAAGTATAAGTACCCTACTTTACCATTATTATCGGCATTTACGCATCCTACATAAAGCACAACAAAGCATACAACTAACGTTACTAAACCAAGGCCTAGCATTAACGTTGAGTATTTTCTATCAAATGTCATATAAGTACCAAGTAATGAGCCAATTAAAACTATTGATATAGGGTTTATTGCTTGAGATACTGAAGGCGGTATTATAATACCAAATATTTCATTATCTATATTTCTTGCTGTAAATAAGTTGATAAGAGAGCCAAGCTGCATTTCTAAACCGAAAAAACACATTAAGAAAAATACCATGATAGCCAAAGCAATTAAGTTGCGCCTCTGAATAGAAGGAGATTTCACTACGATATAAGCAAATATCCCGAAAACTACCAACCCTACGATACTAAGTATATTGGCAAAAAACTCAGCGGATTCTAACATTTTAGACACAAGAAAAGCCAAGCCAAAACTAACTGCTATTGTTATGGTAATTAAATTCATACCAAAAAATAACTTCTTATTTATAAGGTTCGGCTTTGGTGATGTTCCACTTGATCCTAAAATATGCTGAAATTTAGTAAATACAACAAGGCCAATAAACATACCAATACCGGCTAGGCCAAAACCATAATCCCACCCATAATTACTTGCAACGATAGCACACAAGATAGACGCAAAAAATGAGCCTAAATTTATTCCAACATAAAATAAGGTAAACCCTCTTTCCCTATTAGGGTCATTATCCTTATAACACGAACCTAGTAAATTTGTTATATTACCTTTAAATAGTCCTGTTCCTATAGCTATCAATGCCAAGCCTAAATATACCAAAAATGTATTCCACCCTACAAAAGTCATACAAATATGGCCCATTATTATCACAATACCACCAATGAGAATCATATTACGGAATCCCATCAATTTATCAGCCATGATTCCCCCAATTACAGGGACAGTATAACCAATAGCAGCAAATAAAGAATATATGGCATAAGCTTTAGCGTCGCTAAAACCGAGATGTGATGTAAGAAATAATACAAGTAACGCTCTCATACCATAATAACTAAAACGCTCCCACATCTCCACAAAAAATATAAGTTTTAAAAATTTTGGATATCTTATGACCTCCCGGTCGTCTTTACCTATACTAATTACGTTAGATAGGTTTGCAGAATTACTCATAATGAATACCTCATAATAATATAAAATGGATTTTACTTAAATACTGGGTTTAGCCCGCCCAACCACTAATGGTAGAAGAGTAACATATGGTATAGCATTTTTATAAAGCTATAAAACGCAACGCTGATTTACCAAAATATAAGCATTACGAAAGCTAATAAGCAATGTTTAACCGCTTGCTATGACTTACTGCAAAACTAAAACAAGTATAAGTAAAAATTAAATAGTAGTAAAAATTTTAAAAGTAACGAAAGGTATTAGCGTGCCGGATGATATGACCAGAGCATAATAAAGGGAAACATGGAGGTGGTAGTAAGGTTGAATGTTTTATTGGCAGCATTACTGCCATTAATTACCAATGATTGTCGTTCCAACAACAAATTTTTTAACATAATAAACTCCTTAACTTTTAGGTTTAATTAGAACGCAAACAAAATGCGTACCAAATTTCATATATAACATCATTTTTAAGTCATTTGCAATATGCTTATTAAAATATTTTAAGACAGTTCTCAAGTAAAATTTGATTACGATAATTATTCCGAAGAGTGTATCTTACAGATCTTGGCTTGCAAAATACGCTGCGGCTTTTTTTAATATATTGCGCTCCTGCTCTATCCTTTTTATTTTAGCTCGTAGAGCTCGATTCTCTTCTTCAAGGTTTTGATATTTAACATGGTTTTTAGTTTCTGATAAATCTGCTCTTTCTTGCATTGCTTTTTGTATTCAAGTATATAAAGTATTCCTGTTTATACCGAGTTCATCTGCTATAACAGCTTTTGGCTGATCAGTTTGTAATACTAGTCTAACTGCTTCTTTCCTGAAGTCAGAGGTGTGTTTTTCGATTTTCTTTTTCATATTAGCTCTCTCTTTATTTTAACACAAAATGTGTCCAGAAAACTAATACAGGATCAGTTTCTTTAAATTCCTATATTAAATAACAAAAATAACATATCTCTTGAGCTAGAAAAAAATACTACTATTTTATCAACTGTTAATTAAAAAGATTAAAAATTATTTAATGGTCGATTTTAAAGTCCACTCTTTTAAAACTTTTAAGCCTAACAAGGTCTTTTTATTAATAATATTATTTTGGTGTTATACTAATTTATGTTCAGCTTCTGGAATTGGAAATGTACCTTATATATACTATATATCCCCCATGCCGCCAAAACCGATGAGCATTAGAACTGAGGTTCAACCCACTCTCCCTATTGACGGAGAAAACGCACGAAAGGAAATAGCACCAATGCCGTCAAGACCTATGCATGTTAGAACCGGCGTTCAGCCCATCCTCCCTACTGACGGAGAAAACGCTCTAGAGGAAATAGCACCAATACCGTCAAGACCGATGAGCATTAGAACTGAGGTCGAGCCCATCCTCCCTACTGACGGCCAAAATGCTCTAGAGGAAATATCCCCAATACCGCCAAGACCGATGAACATTAGAACTGAGGTCGAGCCCATCCTCCCTACTGACGGCCAAAATGCTCTGGAGGAAATAGCACCAATACCGTCAAGGCCTATGCATATTAGGACCGGAGTTGAGCCCACCCTCCCTACTGACGGCCAAAATGCTCTAGAGGAAATATCCCCAATACCGCCAAGACCGATGAACATTAGAACTGAGGTCGAGCCCATCCTCCCTACTGACGGCCAAAATGCTCTGGAGGAAATAGCACCAATACCGCCAAGACCGATGAACATTAGAACTGAGGTCGAGCCCACCCTCCCTA
This sequence comes from Candidatus Megaera polyxenophila, assembly GCA_037101405.1. Lineage (NCBI taxonomy): Bacteria > Pseudomonadati > Pseudomonadota > Alphaproteobacteria > Rickettsiales > Rickettsiaceae > Candidatus Megaera > Candidatus Megaera polyxenophila. Next base: position 275,521 of record AP017964.1, read on the forward strand.
CTGACGGCCAAAATGCTCTAGAGGAAATAGCACCAATACCGTCAAGACCGATGAACATTAGAACTGAGGTCGAGCCCATCCTCCCTACTGACGGCCAAAATGCACTAGAGGAAATAGCACCAATGCCGTCAAGACCTATGCATGTTAGAACCGGCGTTCAGCCCATCCTCCCTGCTGACGGAGAAAACGCTCTAGAGGAAATAGCACCAATACCGTCAAGACCGATGAGCATTAGAACTGAGGTCGAGCCCATCCTCCCTACTGACGGCGAAAATGCTCTAGAGGAAATATCCCCAATACCGTCAAGACCGATGAACATTAGAACTGAGGTTCAACCCACCCTCCCTATTGACGGCGAAAATGCTCTAGGGGAAATATCCCCAATGCCTTATGTTCAGCATGGACTGGTACATGAGGTAGAACATGCAGATGTACATGAGCTGGAACATGCAGAGGTACAGGAGATTTGCGCTCACGTTCCAGCTCCTGTCCAAGTACCACCTATTGCGCTCTCCCCCTCCGCAGCCTCCTCCGGAAACTCAGGTAGATAGTAATTATGCTAATAGTACCATTCAAAAACCAACTGCAGTTATGAACTGCCTCATAGAGGACTTTGATATAATCTCAATTGCAGTTAGCAATAGACTTAGTAATTTATTTGAGAAAAAAGCAGAAATCGAAATGTTAGACCGAAAAAAGTTTTGGCGTAGATTTTTAAAGGGCAAAACAAAGCAAAAAGGTTTAAGTAATATTACTATTTTTAGTAATAAACAACAGGGCTACATTAATGGATTTGATACAAAATTAAATGAAAAGGTGACATTAGGGTTAGCACTTTTTAAAGGAATTTCGCACACCAATTTTTATGATCAAACGAAAACTATACAGAATTCACAAATAAATTCTCTGATATTATACAACTCCCTTACCCTGACAGATAAGGTTATGGTTAATAGTAACGTGCAATATGGAGAATTATTGCTACAGCATACAATAGATTATCAGCCCTCTATTAAAACTCGATCACGTGGTAAAATATTCAAAGCGGGTATAGAAAGTGCTAATATGCTTAGATTGGGTAACGATGTAATAATTAAGGCATCCTTTCGTACTACATATTCACATTTCGATATTTATAAATTTTATAAAAAAAATAAAGAAATTGAAGTGTTTATACCAGGAAGAAGAGCTCAGTTCTTGTCTAATAGCTCTAAATTTAGTTTTAAAAAATTTTTAACATACCAAGGAATCATTATAAAACCGATTTTTTATGTAAAAATAGAAAATTTAGTCAATAGAAAATATTTGTCTAATAGTATAGTAATTACACAGGATAATTACGGTTGCATAGAAAATCAATATTTACTGCGTAAAAACCCTAAGTTTAAACTAGGTGTAAGTTTAAGTATCGTACAAGAAAAAGTTATGCATTTCAAAATTCAGGCAAGCTATGGTGTTGGTCGCACAGTTGAAAATAAGAGTTTTACTACATCTTTTCTATATAATTTATAATAGTAATATTATATTGTTCTATTTTTAACTAGCCATTATTATAGCACTGCTACATTAGAGAGATTTTTCTATATGAAACGAGATGATGAAAAGGGAAAGGAGAAACAAGTTAGTGCTAAAACTCTTCAGGCAATGCCTCCTAATAATGTATTAGCTACTCGCTATTTAAGGGAGGCTAATAAGAAGTTTGAATTAGGAGATTACGCAGAAGCTGCGGAGGTTTATAAACAAGCTGTAGACTATTTTGAGATAGCAATACATGGAGGAGTATCCATAAGTAAGAGTAATTACACAAATGCTATCTGCAATTGGGTTACTACGCTATACTATAATAGAAAGTACGGAGAGGCATTAGAGGCTCTTAATACATATATTCTGTTGAGAGATGTGCAATATATTGATTTATCAATACTACTACATACACAAAAAGATCTATGTTATAACCTGGCGCTGGTGTACATAGCCGAAAGAGATTTTCCAAACGCCCTTAAGAACTTAAGTATATCTAACGCACTAGGTCAAAGTGTGGATGCTCTATACAATATGGGATATGTAGAAAATCTTCAAAAACACTTTAAGGAAGGTCATAATTATTATGATCAGGCATTACAACTGGCAATTAAATCCAGTAAAAACACCTTACTGATCGATAAAGCAATAAAAAATAATATTACAGAATATTTTATTGAGCTTTGCCACACTAGTGACCCCATGGATGAATTTGAGAGCTTGGTAGGTAGGAAAAACACATATCAAATGATATATGAACAACTTCCAGATTCATGCTTAAAATATGCAAAGTACCTCCTTAGCCAATCTATTCCTGTTACTAATGCCTGGAAAAGCATTACAAATATAAATACAGCGGTCTTAATGCTCAATCGATTGGCCAAGCTTTACAGCCAAGTAACAGAGGAAGCAAGCCAAGAATTATTATCCATAAAACTACAAATTAGCCATGATTATTGGGATTTACTAAATACTTACTCATACATTAAAACTAAACAATGTTTACCATCCTATGAAGTAGATGAAAGCTTAGATGATAGTAGCACTATATTAGGTTCTAGAGTAGAATTATTAGAAGAGTCTTTTAGTGAAAAACCGAGCATAAAAAAATTACTTAAGGAACTCACAGATACCCGACCATGTGAACTAATATTAGAATATCTCTCTAGTGATTACGATACTATAGTTAATCTTACTTTGGAATATCTGGGAGAAGAAGATATATGCGCTCAAATGGCCGGACTTATACAAGAGAAATTATCCTTAGAGAGCGAGATCTAAATGGTTAATTTATAACCATTTAGATCTACTAATGACCAAGTTGTTCCAAAAACTAAGATTTTTTGGAACAACAAGATATAAAACAGACCTAAAAATTTCCTAGCGAGAATAAAGCTCAACTATCTTGTTAAAGTCAGCTTCAAATGGATAAGGAATATCACAAATTGAAGGTGTTCTTACAAAAGTACCGGACATAGAATCAGCATCTAAAGACAAGTAAGTAGGAACTGACCGATCCAGCTTCTGGGCAGATTCTGCACAAATTACTATTTGTTTTGAAGAATCCTTAAGTTCAATTACGTCACCTTCCTTTACTCTTAAACTTGGTATATTGACTTTTTTACCATTTAATTTAACATGCTTATGTGATACCAACTGCCTAGCAGTGAATATCGAAGGTGCAAGATTTAACCTGTAAACTACCATGTCTATTCTTTTTTCAAGTAACCCTGCAAAATTTTCTGCCGTATTACCTTTCATTTTATTGGCGAGAGTAAAAGTATTTCTAAACTGTTTTTCAGTTATTCTACCGTAATGAGCTTTAACAAGTTGTTTTGCTTGTAAGTGAGTGCCATAATCTGAAGTTTTAGGGCGTCCATTAGGACCATGCTGACCTGGGCGGTAATTTTTTGTATTAAAAGGATCTTTTGCGTCTCCCCATACAGTTTTACCTAGTCTTCTACTTGCCTTATACTTTGCCTTAATGATTTTAGTCACTCTATCTATACCTAATTAGCATTTAAAATTAACTTTTTGCTGATTATATAAATACTATTTAAAAAAGTCAAACTCAAAAATAAAACTTACAAGTAAGTTTTATAAAAAAAAGCTTGCAGTTACTCTTTATTTCTATAATAAGCAAATCAACCAGCTCAAGATAAGCAAGCATTATTGCTTAAAATAGGTTTGTCCCTTGAAATGCTTTAAGGCAAATCTTTTTAGCTATTATTTTTTCTTTTCGACTTATTTTTGGTAGCTGGATCGGCTTTTTGATTTTTTTGCTCAATTAACGACCTTGCCTGGTTGATATCAATATTGAAAGGGTCGATATTTTTAGGTATAGAGATAAACTTATTTTGATATTTTAAGTATGGCCCAAAACGGCCTATACCCATTAAAATTTCTTCCCCGGCAGGTAAATGAGGAGCAATCGAGATAGGTAAATTAAGCAATTTTAGCGCAGTTTCTAAAGTCAAACTATCTGGGTTTATACTTGGTGGCAGAGCAGATCTTTTTGGCTTATCTTTAGGCGAAGCTGCTTCTCCAAGCTGCACGTACCATCCGTATGGACCTTTCCGAAGCGTTACTATATTACCATCCTTATCAGCTCCTAATTGCTTATTATTGGTGGACTCAGTTACCAGAGCGTCTTCAGGAGAAGTTTTATCCATACCCTTTGAAATCTGTTTTTTATACTGGCAAGTAGGGTAATTATTACAGGCCAAAAATGCGCCAAATTTACCAAGTTTCAAATTGAGTAAACCATCGAGGCATGATGGGCATTTTTTATTTTTTTCGATAATTTCTTTATTCCCATGTTTATCTCCAAATAAATGGTATTCAAGGGCTTTCTCAACATATTCTATTACTTCACCAATTTTGCGATCACTAACTTTGCCAACATTATCATTAAATCCTTTCCAAAACTCAGAAAGTAAGGATTGCCAACCAATTCTACCTTCGGCGATTTTATCAAGGTCTGTTTCTAGCTCAGCAGTAAAATCATATTGTACATATTTCTCAAAAAAACCCACTAAAAATGCCGTTACCAATCTTCCAAGTTCACTTGGGGTAAACCTCTTTTTATCCATAGTAACATACTGCCTGTCTTGCAATACGGAAATTATTGTTGCATAAGTAGAAGGTCTGCCAATACCGAATTCTTCTAGTTTTTTTACTAAAGTAGCTTCGGAATACCTTGGGGGGGCTTCCGTAAAATGTTGTTCTGGATTAATTTTTTTAGTAACAATATCCTCTCCTTCAGTTAAAGGAGGCAAGGTTTTAGAGCTTTCCTCCTTGTTGTCATCCACCCCTTCCTGATAGATTTTATAGAAACCATCAAAAGCAATTGTTGAACCGGTAGCTCTTGCCATAAAACTTTTATCGTCAGAAACAAGATCAACCCCCACCATATCTATCACTACTGCTTCCATTTGGCATGCTGCAGTTCTTTTCCAAATTAAATCATAAAGTTTTAATTGATCAGCATCTAAATTTTTAGCTAATTTTTCAGGTAATAGATTTATATCTGTAGGTCTGATTGCTTCATGAGCCTCTTGAGCATTTTTAGATTTAGATTTATAAATAATTGGTTTGGCTGGCAAGTACTTAGCTCCGTACTTTTCCCCAATAAGTTTCCTTATACTATCTACCGAATCAGTAGCGAGCGTGATACCATCTGTTCTCATATAAGTAATTAGCCCTAGAGTTTCGCCCCCAATATCGATTCCTTCGTATAATTTCTGTGCTACTTGCATTGTTTTTTTAGCACTAAATCCAAGTTTTCTTGAAGCTTCTTGCTGCAAAGAAGATGTAATAAAAGGAGCAGATGGATTCCTCTTTTGTTGTTTTTTTTCAACTTCTAGAACTTGAAATTTACGGGAACTCAATTTCTCAACTATTTCATCTGCTTGCACCTGATTAGTAATAGAGAATTTTTCCAGTTTATTGCCATTTACATGGGTTAACCGTGCGGCAAAAAGATCCCCCTTGCTTCCAACCATATCAAGTTTAATATCCCAAAATTCTTTGGAGATAAAACGCTCAATTTCATCCTCTCTTTCGCAAATTAATCGTAGGGCAACTGATTGGACACGCCCTGCTGACCTACACCCAGGTAATTTACGCCACAAAATCGGCGACAAGGTAAAACCAACTAGGTAATCTAAGGCTCTTCTTGCTTGTTGGGCATTAACTAAATTGCCATCAACGGCTCTTGGATGAGCAATTGAATTAAGAACAGCTTTTTTAGTAATTTCATTAAAAGCAATACGCTTAAATTTATTATCATCCTCAATCACTTTCTTAGATTTTAACACTTCCATTACATGCCAAGAAATAGATTCACCTTCACGATCAGGATCGGTTGCCAGATAAATTTCACTAGCATTTTTTGCCGATTTTATAATTTCATTAACATATTTAGAGGATTTATCTGAAATCTCGTATTTCATAGCAAAATCTTTTTCCGGTAATACAGATCCATTTTTGGAAGGCAAATCTCTGATATGACCAAAAGAGGCTATAACTTTATAGTCGTTACCTAAATATTTATTGATAGTTTTTGCTTTCGCAGGAGATTCAACAATTACTAGTTTCATTTAAACCTAAATTAATATATTAATGAAATTTTATTACCGGCAGTTCTTGTAATTTTTCCGGCAAGTTCGAGTTCTAGAAATATTGTGTACAATATCGGTAGCTCTAGTTGCAACTGCTCCGCTACTACTTCAAAAGTTACTTCAGACGCTGAAAGTAATTCTACTACTGCAGTACGATTTCTGTCAGTCACTTGAATATTACCTTTATTTCCCATATAAAGACCTATATTATTAAAACAACTTGCTTTCTCTTCAAGCTCTTTTTGAAATCTATCTTTAGATACTACGTTTGTCACGATATCATCAACAGATTCAAGCAGATATGCACCATTTTTTATTAACTGATTACTGCCTATGCATCTTGGATCCAGCGGAAACCCCGGAACGGCAAAAACATCCCTATTTTGTTCGAGAGCAAAATTTGCGGTGATTAATGATCCGGATTTGATACCAGCTTCAATTACTATCGTTGCCAGAGCAAGTCCTGATATAATCCTATTACGTTGAGGAAAATGCTGACTAAGCGGTTTAGATCCTATAGGCAACTCTGCTAAAATCAAACCATTTTTTGCTATTTCTTCATACAAAGTTTTATTTTCCGGCGGATATATGTGATCTATGCCGCCAGCTATTACTGCAATCGTATAGTCTAAACTACTGGAATGAACGGATGAATCGATACCCCTTGCAAGTCCCGAAACCGTTATGTAACCAGCTTTTACTAGATCTTTAGATAATTTTGCTGCAAAAGCTTTACCATTAACTGAACTATTCCTAGCTCCTACTATAGCAATAATTTTCTCATGATTTAACAATGAGATATTTCCTTTATAAGATAAAACAGGAGGAAAATCAGGAGTTTGCAATAATAATTCAGAGTAATTCGGGTCTTTATAAGTTATTAAGTAGCTATTATTTTTTTCTAGTTCTCTAAGTTCTTTCAAAGCAGAATCTTTAGAATAAAGCTTAATTGGCTTCGACCTTCCTCCTTTAACTGAAAAATCCTGTACATTTTCTAGGGCACAAGATGCAGAACCAAAAAACTTTACCAGGTTAAAAAAAGTCTTCGGGCCAACATTTTCACTTCTGATAAGCCTTAATATATCGATAGTTTCATCAGAATAGGCAGGAGCTTTATTATTTACAAAAAGATTTTCTAGCATGTGTTAAAACCCCTACAAGCACTCCTTTATAACCCTTCAGCGTGCGAGGTTAAGTAGTCAGAAACCCCTTGTTTTGTAGCACTCATCCCTTGATCACCTTTTTTCCATCCTGCCGGACAAACTTCGCCATGGGCATTATGATAGTCTAAAGCATCAACCATTCTTAGTGTTTCATCAACATTTCTACCGAGAGGTAAATCATTTACAAGATAATGCCTTACTTTAAAATCATCATCTATTAAAAATGTACCTCTAAACGATATACTTTCGTCACTAAGTACGTTATAAGCTTTAGAAATTTCTTTGCTCAAATCTGACACTAGCGGAAATTGAACATTTCCTATTCCGCCTTTATTTACCGACATTGATTTCCAAGCATGGTGTGAAAAATGGGAGTCAACACTTACAGCTACTACCTTAGTGTTTCTTGAGTTAAATTCTCCTAACCTATTATTAAAAGCAATAATTTCCGAAGGGCAAACAAAAGTAAAATCCAGTGGGTAGAAAAACAAAATGCCTTTATAGCCTTTTAAATAAGTTTTTAAATTAAAATTGTTATCTATTGAATCGTCAGGCATCACTGCTTTTGCTGTAAAATCAGGCGCCAATTTACCTATATATACTGTCATTTTAGCTCTCCTTATAAATTTATAAACTTAACAACCAGATAATATAGATAATATTTATTTAAATCAACTTAAAGAAGGCTTGCCCAAATATACAAATTTTAATCCAAATAATATTAATTTTAACTATTAGTGGAAAGAGATTAATAAAGTATAAATAGCTTACCGAAAAATAAAAAAATAGATTTATGCTAAAAGATTATATAAAAAAATTACGTACTTACCGACAAAAAAAAACTGTCAACATACTCGATATTCCGGAGGCTATTTTCCCTTCAGAAGAAACTGTTGGGTCTGAGCAATATTTCGATAATGTTATCGTCCACAGATGTGTAAGCCTGATAGCCTCTTCTGCAAGCCACGTACCTTGGTTAGTGTATAAAAAACAAGGGAGTAAAAAGGTTTTTACCGACAACCATATTGCTGCCAAGCTACTTAAAAAACCTAACCCAGAAACTTCAGGAGCAGATTTCTTTACTGAAGCAATTTCTAGTTTATTGCTCTATGGCAATAGCTATGTTTTTTTAGCTGGTTATGATGGCTCGTCTGCTTCAGGAATATATAATTTACACCCTCAAGCAGTTGAAATAGTTACCGAAAGCAATAGACCTACCGTATATAAACATAAAAGCTTTGGAGGATCAAAACTTTATCCTATCGATAGGATAAGCAGAGTAAGCCGTATTCTACATTTTAAAAATTATCATCCTTCTAATCATTTATACGGTTTATCATCTCTAGCTGCGGCAGCTAAATCCATAAATTTATACTCAAAAACTTTGGATTGGAATAAAGCCCTTCTTAAAAATGCCGTAAAACCTAGCGGTGCGTTGGTTTTTCAAGACGGTAACGGTTACTTAACTGACGAACAATTTGAAAGGTTACAGCAACAATTTTATGATAATTTCAGCGGTTCATCTAATTCAGGAAAACCACTGGTTCTGGAGGGAGGTTTAAAATGGCAAGAAACTAATAATGCAGAAAAATTTGAGAAGTTCCTTGAACTAAAAGATTCAAGTGCAAGAGACATAGCAATAGCCTTTAATATTCCACCGCAACTTCTTGGTATTAACGGTGATAATACTTATAGCAACATGCAGGAAGCAAGACTTGCCCTATGGGAGGAGAATATCATTCCATTACTGGATAAAATAGCTGATGGACTAAGTAATTGGTTATCTTACTGGCTAAAAGAGGATTTATTAATTGATTTTGATCGTGATTCAATATCAGCCCTCACAGAACGGAGAGAAAATCTTTGGTCTAAAATAACTGCTGCCTCTTTTATGACTTTGAATGAAAAACGAGCATTTGTAGGACTAGAGGCCATAAAAGGAGGAGACAAAATTTTTGGTAATAACTTAGAAAAGCAAGCAGAAAAAGACACCTATGAAAAATACAGTCAATAAATTATACGGCTTTATAGCAAAGCTTGTTTCATTACTAGAAGATGAACTCAATGAAATAAGCTCACATAAATCAAAAAACGCATTAAATATTAAAAAGAATATTACCGACACGCTAAATAAGCTAGTTGCGCTGATCATCCAATTAAACAAGCTAAGTAAGGAAGAAATAGACGAGGATTGTATAATTAATAAAGAGGACCAGGACATTATAAAGCGCTTCGTTGAAAAGTATAATCTCCAGAACAAAACATAAGGAATAAAAAACAGTGGAAGATACCGAAGAATTTCTTGAAATAATTTTGCGTCAGGATTTTTCAAGCTTTATCGGCAAAGTTTTTAGCACGATAAATCCAGGAGCTAAATATCACGCTAATTGGCATATAGACTTACTAGCAGAATATTTAGAGGGGGTGCGTCTTGGGCAAATTAAACGCCTTATAATTAATATGCCCCCAAGAGCCTTAAAATCAGTATGCGTAAGCGTTGCCTGGCCCGCTTGGCTTTTGTCTCTCAACCCTGGGACAAGAATAATGGTTGCTAGTTATTCTTCGATTTTAAGTATTAAGCATTCAATGGATACAAGGTTAGTGGTATCTTCCAGCTGGTATAAAAAACTTTTCCCTAAAACTAAATTGTCAAAAAGCCATAACCAGAAAAGTAAATTTCTGACTACTAAAAACGGCTTTCGTTTTGCTACAAGCGTCGGCGGCTCAGCCACCGGCGAAGGGGGAGATTTCCTGATTATCGACGATCCACACAACCCTACCCAGATCAATTCACTAAAAATGCGCAATAAAGTTATAGAGTGGTTTGAACAGACGTTTATCACTCGCCTTAATGATAAAAAAAACGGAGCAATTGTTCTTGTTATGCAAAGGTTACATCAAGAAGATTTATCCGCTCATTTACAATCTTCAAGAGGGTGGGAAATTCTAAAAATCCCCGCTTTAGCCTCAGAAAATATTAAATATAATTTTGGCAAATTCTATAAAATTTACAAAGAGGGCGAGATTTTAGACAATACCCGTGATACAAGGGAATTTCTTGAAAATTTGGAACGTGAAATCGGCAGCAGAAATTATACCGCTCAGTTTTTACAAGAACCTTTACCTGCTAATTATCATTTACTTTCCCCCCACAATATCCACTATTTTGAAAACCTACCTGACAGGTTCGATTTTTTTGTTCATAGCTGGGATACCGCAATCAAAACATCAGAAACATCTGATTATACAGTTGGAACAGTTTGGGGAATCATCCAAAACAAATATTACCTGGTTCAAATGATTCGGAAAAAACTAATTTATTCAGATTTAAAAAATGAAATCCACAAGCAGATTCATAAGTATAAACCACGATTTGTCTTAATTGAAGACAAGGCAAGCGGGCAATCATTGATTCAAGACCTAAAAATTTCTGGTTTTAATAATATTAAGGCCATAAAGCCTTCTCTTGATAAGATTACAAGATTTGCATCAGTTACCCACCTTTTTGAAAGTGGGATAGTATTATTACCGGCAAAAGCAGCTTTTAGTAGAGTCATACCTTCCGAGATTACTAATTTTCCAAATGGTAAACACGACGATATAGTAGACTCTATAAGCCAGTTTCTAAATTTTATTAAGCAACAGAATGGTAATAATTTGGCACAGATAAGAAGTTTATAAGTAAAAATTGCAGCAAAAAATTAAACAAGAAAAGAAGTTTACTAAAATTCCAAATTTCTCTTGACCTATTAGCTATTATATGTCAATTAATTGACTGCATTACGCAAATGCCGCTATAGCTCAGTGGTGGAGCGCATCATTGGTAATGATGAGGTCGAGAGTCCGATTCTCTCTAGCGGCACCACTAAAACCATTAAGCAGTTATTCTAAAAATTAGATTTGGTAAAGGCCTAAATCTCTTCTGATATCCACTCACTTAAATTATTATCATACTTTAATATCCTTGGTTTAGTATCGATGCTATCGAAAGTAATGTCTTGCATTAACTGTTCCTGGCTCGATATAAAACCACTTTCTTGGTCAAAAAAAGTAAAATATGGTTGGTAATTTTTATAAGTAATATTTATAAACTTTTGTTTTATTACCTCATTCGCAGCTTTAATTAAATCATCTAATGTTTCAACCTTCTGGTTGTTTATAGATTCTATTACTAACCTATAAACGCTTTTATAATTTTGAACAAACATTTCGGGAATACTGCTAAAACTACCGCCAGTTTGAACGTTGGCAATTGCCACACTACCGATGGGTACTCCTGACTTGGCCGCTGCATAATCGTCAGCTTCAAAGAATATTGCCCCAGCAAAATCAAACATCTTACGAATTTTATTTTTTTCTAGATCATATAATTTAACTTCCTTATCCAATTTTTGGCCGTTTCGAAAAATTGTCAGGGTAATATTTTCTGGGGCGTTATTCATTATTTGATCAAGTATAGTAAGGTCACCACCTAATTCTTTATTATTTACTGCCCAAATAATATCTCCTGGCATTATTACATTTTGAGCAGTAGAACCGGCAATAATGGTACGGGCTACAATGACTCTATTGCGGGCATCAGGAAATTTTTTGATGTAATCTTTCATTTCAGAGACTGGAAAATTACGGTGTTTTACCGCTTTATCAAGCGAATACAAAACCGAGATAAGACCTATATGCTTTCTTTGTACTGGTTTATTGTTTTCTAAAGCATTTAATACGTCTGTTACATATGATTTCTTTAAAGCAAGAGCATGGGTTTTACCGCCACCATATAAAATTCCAATTGCTTTACTCTCAGAATTTATAACAGGTGAACCGCTTGCTCCACCGGTGGTATTCATATTTATTACATAAGACCCTTGAGGCATTTGACCATTAATATCAAAAAGATCCGATAAATAACCATTATGGAATGAAAATCCCTGGTCTTCCGTGTTGCCTACAATAAAAACTTCATCACCTAAGCTTGGTTCCTTATTGCTAAATTCTATTTTTTCTACTTGTCCAGGTAGTTCCTGAGGGTTTATTTTCAAAATTGCAAAATCAGCATATTGATCATAATAAGCAACCTTTGCTTCCGCTTGCTGACCGTTATGGAAAGTAATAAAATATGTACCTACTGCAGCCCTCCCAACTACATGATTATTTGTCACGATAAAACCCTTTTCAAGATCAGCAATAAAGCCGGTTCCGGACCAACTGCCGGTATTTTGATAGGCGGAAACAGACACTCGGCTATTAATTGTTACTATTGCTTTTTTTATTTTTTCTATATCTTTAATTTTTACTGTCCCTGAAGCCTCGGCTATAACATTAGTTGAGACCAAAACAATTAGGAAAATTTTTATTATTTTTAACATTTTTTTACCTTATCAATCTTGTAAAAATTTTATCCTGCACTATATCAACAGATATATTTGACTAAACAAAAAAAGCAGATAAGAGCTTTTAAGTCAAACAATTTATATTCAATGGGGAATAACTATGGGAAAAATTATTGGTATCGATCTGGGTACAACAAACTCTTGTGTAGCAGTTATGGAGGGTAAAGAGCCTAAAGTAATAGAAAATGCGGAAGGTTCAAGAACTACTCCTTCCATGGTAGCATTTGCAAACGGAGAAGTATTGGTAGGAGAACCAGCCAAAAGGCAAGCTGTTACGAATGCAGCTAATACTTTATTTGCTATCAAACGTTTAATTGGTCGTAACATGGACGATCCAACTGTAAAAAAAGATCAGGAACTTGTACCTTATAAAATTGTTAAATCTGATAATAACGATGCTTGGGTAGAGGTAGACGGTAAAAAATATTCACCGAGCCAAATTAGTGCTTATATACTGCAAAAAATGAAAGAAACCGCCGAAAATTATCTTGGCGAAGCTGTTACTCAAGCCGTAATTACAGTACCAGCCTATTTCAATGACGCTCAACGGCAAGCGACGAAAGATGCCGGTAAAATTGCCGGACTAGAAGTACTACGCATTATAAATGAACCAACAGCTGCAGCTCTTGCCTATGGATTTGATAAAACAGAAAACAAAACCATAGTTGTTTATGATTTAGGCGGTGGTACTTTTGACGTTTCCATTCTTGAAATTGGCGACGGTGTTTTCGAAGTTAAGGCAACTAATGGTGATACTTTTCTCGGTGGGGAAGATTTCGATATGCGAATTCTTAATTTCCTAGTGGATGAATTCAAAAAAGATAACGGTATTGACTTAAAAAAAGATCCTCTTGCCCTACAAAGACTTAAAGAAGCTGCAGAAAAAGCCAAAAAAGAGCTTTCTTCCACTCAACAAACTGATATCAATCTGCCTTATATTACCGCAGATAGTAGTGGTCCAAAACATATGAACATCAAGCTTACTAGAGCAAAACTTGAGTCATTAGTTGAAGATTTGATTAATTCTACTATGGAACCTTGTAAAAAGGCTTTAAAAGATGCGGGTGTTAAAACCAGTGATATCCAGGAAGTAGTCCTTGTCGGTGGTATGACAAGAATGCCAAAGGTGATCGAAAAAGTAAAAGAATTTTTTAGCCGTGAACCTCATAGGGGGGTAAATCCTGATGAAGTAGTAGCACTCGGAGCAGCAATTCAAGGAGGAGTTCTACAAGGCGACGTTAAAGATGTTTTATTACTTGATGTTACTCCGTTGTCACTTGGAATCGAAACTCTTGGTGGAGTATTTACAAGGCTAATTGATAGGAACACTACTATTCCTACCAAAAAAAGCCAGGTTTTTTCAACTGCAGACGATAATCAACATGCAGTAACGATAAGAGTGTTTCAGGGAGAGCGAGAACTTGCCGTACATAACAAATTACTTGGTCAATTTAACTTAGAAGGTATCCCACCCGCACCAAGAGGCTTGCCTCAAATCGAAGTAACATTTGATATTGACGTTAACGGTATAGTGCATGTGTCCGCTAAGGATAAAGCTAGCGGCAAAGAACAAAAAGTTACTATTCAGGCTTCTGGCGGTCTTAAAGAAGAAGAAATTGAAGCAATGGTTAAAGATGCAGAGCAAAATGCTGCGGAAGACAAAAAACGTAAAGAATCAATAGAAGTAAGGAACAGGGCGGATGCACTTATTTATTCCTCCGAGAAATCGTTAAAAGAACATGGAGATAAAATTTCAAGCGATGATAAAAAATCTATTGAAGATGCAATAGCGGAATTAAAATCAGCACTTGAGGAAGATAATCTTGAAAAAATTAACGAAAAAACAGATGTTTTAGCTGCTGCAAGTATGAAAATAGGCGAAGCCATGTATAAAACAGATGGAAGTGGTGGAATGGGTGAACCAGGCGCTGCTCATAATGAACATAAAGATTCTGGGGAGGAAAAAGTAGTAGACGGTCAATTTAAGGATGTGACCGATAATAAATAACTAATTTACTAAACCACTAGATAAATAATAATAATCGGCTAAAAAAAACATTTTAATTTAATACTAGCCGATTATTATTATAAAAAATTTAACTTAAGCTTTTTACCCTCAAGATATCTGTAAATTATTATGTCGAAAAAAGATTATTATGAAGTTCTGGAAGTACAAAAATCTGCAGACACTGCTGAAATAAAAAAGGCATACTTAAAATTAGCCAAGAAATATCACCCAGATCAAAATGCCAACAATCCTGATGCTGAAAAGAAATTTAAGGAAATTAGCGAAGCGTACGACACTCTAAAAGACGAACAAAAACGCGCAGCTTATGACAGGTTTGGCCATGCAGCCTTTGCTCACGGTAACAGCGCCTCAAGTGGATTTGGCGGCGGTAGAACAGCAGGCTTTAATACCCATGATATCAACGACATTTTTGGTGATTTTTTTGGTGACTTTATGGGAGGAAGCACAAGAAGAACCAGAACATCGACAAGTATTAAAGGTTCTGACTTAAAGTATGAACTTACTATTAGTCTTGAAGAAGCGTTTAGAGGAACTGATAAAAACATTAATTTTAGAACAGAAGTAAAATGCAGCCCATGTAATGGCAAGGGTTCACAGGATGCAAGTGCAACTGCTAATTGTAGTCAGTGCGGAGGAGCCGGTGTAGTTAGGATGCAGCAAGGTTTTTTTGCAATAGAACAAACCTGTAGTAAATGTGGAGGAGCTGGGCAGGTTATTAAGAATCCTTGCTCTACGTGTCATGGTAATGGCAGAATTTCAAAACAAAAAAGCTTAATTATTAACGTCCCTTCTGGAATAGAAGACAATACACGAATTCGTATTGCTTCCGAAGGTGAAGCGGGAATTAGAGGCGGGGCGAATGGGGATTTATATGTTTTTGTTTCCATAAAACCTCACGATATATATAAAGTCGAAAATTCCAATCTTCATTTCAAGCTACCAATAAGTTTTACAAAAGCAGTTCTTGGAGGGGAAATTGAAGCACCAACAATTGACGGCTTAAAAGTAAAGTTAACAATTCCAGCCGGATCGGAAACAGGGGATCAATTACGTATAAAAGGCCAGGGTATGTCAAAAGTTCGCACTAGCTTAAGGGGTGATCTTTATGCGCATATTTACATCCAAATTCCTAAGCATTTGACAAAAAAGCAAAAAGACTTACTCGAGGAGTTAGATAAAGAACTAGGCCATATTAACCAAAACTATTCAGAAAGCGGTTTTTTCTCTAAAATGAAAAATTTATGGTCATAAAAATGAAATAGGTAAGTTATGATAAAAAAGCTATTAATTAATTTTGCAGTTATTTTCTATGTTATTCTAAGTGTAAATATTACAGCCTTATCATCGGCTACCGAAACACAAAATGATAGTAAATCAGATAAAGGTTCTATTTTACTTCGTGAGTTATTACTTGCGCACAGAATGCTTGCAAATAGCAAACAGTCTGATCCTGATAATTCAAAAATAGCCAAATCAATAGTATTAATAGGCCAAAAGAAATATGAAATAGTATCCTTTGAGTTTAAAAATACACTAAATACCCCATCAGAAGAAACTTTCGAAGAATACGCTAAAATAAATAATTTATTTTATATGAGAAGCACCATAACTAAGTCACCGGAAGAAGAAAATACTAACTTAGAAGTTTTTGACTCTAATGGAGCAAATTTACAAGACGAAGTATCTTTTTATATATCATTGCGCCTTGCAGAATGAAAATAGCTCTTCTTACCGACCTCGATAATTAAAATATATTAATTAAGCTGATTTTAATAGATTTTGTGCTTGATCAGTTAAGCTATTTAATGTGTTCTCCAAAAGCATCTTATCCTGCTCCTCATCTCCGCTGAGGATTAAAGGCTGTCCTATAACCACTAATATTTTACTAAAAAATTTTGGTAACATCATTCTATCCCAACTTTTGAGTTCAAAATATTTTGAAGCATGGCATGAAACAGGTATTACTTTTTTGTCATATTTACTAGCAATCTTTGTAATTACGCTATTATTTTTATATACAGGTCCTCTTGGTCCGTCAGGAGTTACCACTATCTTACCACCGTTGGAAATTTGTTTTATAATTTCTTTGACAGCAGCAGCAGAATTTTTATTTGTTGAGCCTTCAATTATTCGGTGTCCCATCATTAAAACCAATTTACCGATAATTTTACCGTCAGAATGCGGGCTTGTTAGACCAAAAGCATTTTTATAATTACCGAAAATATACATGCTATAAGCTAATCTATTATGCCATATTGCAAAAAATAGCCCTTTTTCATTATCAAGCTCGTCTTCGTCAAGATTTTCCGGCATAATAAAACGCCAGCTACTAGTAAAATAAGCAATTTTAAGATATAGAAAAATTGCAGTGGCTACTACATTAAATAGTATTTTACTATTTTTTAGATAATGCTTTATTATTTTCTTCATTGAGTTAATTGGTTTATACACATCTCAATTCTCTGACATGCTTTAACAAGTAATTCTTCACTAGTTGCATAAGAAATGCGGAAATACCCTTCTAGGCCAAATGCAATACCTGGCACTACCGCTACATTTCCATTTTCTAACAAATAAGTTGCTACATCATTATCATTTTTTAGTAACTTCCCGGAAGGCGTCTTTTTCCCAAATAATTTCATACATCTAATGAACAAATAAAAAGCTCCTTCAGGCTTATAACACTCAAGATTTTTGATTCTAGAGAGCAAGCTAAAAACTAAATCCCGTTTTTTTTCAAAACTAAGCGCATTTTTCGGGATATAGTTTTGGATACCGATAAGAGCTTCAATAGCTGCCATCTGGCTTATTGACGATGGATTAGAAGTACTTTGCGACTGGATTAACGCCATAGCTTTTATTATATCCTTATTGCCAGCACCATAGCCTATTCTCCATCCAGTCATTGAATAAGCTTTTGAAACTCCATTAACTATAAATATTCTCTCTTTTAAATCCGGCGCAACTGCTACTAGGTTATAAAATTTAAACCTGTCAAAAGTAATATGCTCATATATGTCATCCGACATTATCTGGACATGAGGGTATTTTCGTAAAATATTAGCAAGTAGTAGCAAGTCCTGCTTTGAATAGGCTGCTCCCGAGGGGTTGCTTGGGGAATTTAAAACAAACCACTTAGTTTTGTCGGTAATTGCTGCATCTAGAGATTCTGGCATTATTTTAAACCCGGTTTCCAGATGAGCCTCAATTATTACTGGTTTGCCCTCGGCAAGTAGTACAATATCAGGGTAAGATACCCAGTAAGGTGCGGGTATTATTACCTCATCTCCTTTGTTAAGGGTAGCCATGAACAAATTATAGATGACTTGTTTTCCACCAGTTCCAATGATTATTTGCTCCGGTAAATATTCAAGGCCATTTTCCCGTTTAAATTTTTTACATACCGCTTTCTTTAACTCAGGCATGCCATCAACATTAGTATACTTTGTTGCACCGGCTTTTATAGCAGCAATAGCAGCAAGTTTGATATTTTCTGGTGTGTCAAAATCCGGCTCGCCAGCACCAAGAGAAATTACATCTACTCCACTCCGTTTTAATTCTGCGGCTTTTGCAGATACGGCTAGCGTCGGAGATGGTTTAATAAAACCTAATCTTGTAGCGATTAATGACATAATTTTGTAACTAATTTTTTTGTTAATTTTATAAGTAACACCCAATATGCTTTATTAGTTTGAACTGTGCAGAATTATATGAGAACATAAATTGAAAATCAAATCAAAGATCAATAATCAAAATACTTAATATTTATGATGGCACAGGGTATTTTTTCTAAATTAGTAGATTATATAAAATCAGGATTTGCGTTCGTACTTGGAATTCCCAATCTGCTAAAAGATCAATTTTTTGCAATTAGAGAGAACGCAGCAAGGTTAAGATATAACCTAAAAAATTTCACAGAAACAAATATAAACCTTGGTATATATCACCTCAACAACCAAAATTACAATGATGCTATATTCAGATTTATATTAGTTGATAAATTTCTGCGTCCAAATGATCCTTTTGTAAATTACTGGACCGGATGGGCCTATTTTTTGAAAAAAAAATATAAGAAAGCAATTTTTTATTTAGAAAAAGGAGAAAGCGAAGATAAAATCGGGTTGTTAAAATTTATCAAAGAAATTGACCATATTTCCGAAGTTCCAAGTGAAATATACTCCGTATATCGGGGCATAATTACTAAAGATATTGTTGATAAATTTTTCAATAAAAATCTTAACCTACCAAGAGAACTAATTATAAAACTAATAGGCGCAATTGATAAATTACCGGAAAAATATTCTATACTTGAAATTGGCAGTAATATAGGTTTCGTTGGTGAAGAAATCGAAAAAAGAATGCAAGAAGGGTTTTCTATTACCGGTATTGAAAGTTCAGCCGAGATGATCAAACTCCAAAAACAATCTAAACGTGATAAGGTATATGATAAAATAATTAACTTACGTGTTGAAAATTATTTAATAGACCACAAGGACGAAAAATATGACATTATCTTAAGCCTTGACGGGTTCTCCAACAATTCAGAATTAAGCGATCTATTTGGTCAACTCTATAATTCTCTATCTTCGGGAGGGTATTTTGCTTTTGCGTGCAGATTAAGTGATAAGAAAGACTTCTCAGATAAATATTTAGAGTTTGTTTATGAGGAGCATTATATTACCAAACTATTAAAAAAATGTGGTTTTACTATCATCGATGAACCAAATTCAGAACCACTAATTAAAAATAGCTATGTTATATTCGTTGGTAAAAAACTAAACTAAATAAAAAAAATAATATAATTATTGAAAAACTACTGTTATAATCCGCACCAAACTAAAATTAAAAGCTATATGAGTTTCATAAAATTGAGTATTGGTTCAATTACAGCTAAGCGGTTTATAAAATATTTTCTGCAAACAGCATTAATCCTGAACTTTGCACTAGGAGAAGTCTTCGCCAAGGAAAGTGAGGATAGCGAGTATAAATACAATTACAATCAATTTAACGGTAAGTGCAGTGTTTACGACCCTTACGAAAAATTAAATCGTAAAATTTTTGCTTTTAATAGTGTGGTCGATACGTTTTTATTAAGACCAGTTGCTAAAATATATGGTAGATTTACAAATGACTATACAAAAAATCGTGTAGGAAGTTTTGTTGATAATATATCAGAACCTTTATCTACAGTAAACTATACCCTTCAAGGAAATTCTGAAGGTATACTCAAGAGTTTTTGGCGTTTTACAATAAATTCAACTTTTGGCATAGCCGGAATGTTTGATGTAGCAAGCAAATTTGGCCTAAAACCTCCACAACAAACTCTAGGTAGCACTTTAGCATATTACGGTACAGGCCCCGGGCCATATATAGTACTGCCTTTCTATGGCGGAATTAATGCTAGAGATGTATCAGACCCTTTAATTTCAGATTTTTTGCTAAATCCTCTTACTTATTCACTAGATAAGAATTTTATGCTTACCGTAACCGGTGTATCAATTATAGATATGCGTTATAAACTTATGCCTCTTACAGATTATGTTTCGAAAAATTCTTCAGATCCATATATTGCAGTTAGGGAAGCCATTTTTAATCAAAGAGAAGCGAAAATAATATACCCTGCAGGGTATAAATGCCAGACCTTTAAATAAAGATGTACATTAAAAATTAAAAGGGATAATATAGTTTTACATAAATTTAGGTGTAGTTATGAAAGTCATTAATAGAATTTTGCTATGTATATCTATTTTAGTTTACAATCCGCTGGCATATGCTGATGAAGATGCAGAAAAACTAAAAGTTTATGTTAATAACTTAATTACTGATGGATATAATATTGTAAATGACGCAAATTTACCAGCAGACGAGAAAGTCAAACGTTCAAGTACGTTAATACGCACTAATTTACACCTTGACTGGATGGCTAAATATACTTTAGGGCGGCATAAAAAAAGCCTTTCTGATGCAAAAATAAAGGAATTTACAGAAGTTTATTCGAAATTTATTGTCCAAGCATATGCTGATCTTTCAAAAAACTACAGCGACGTAAAAGCAGTTGTTAAAAAAGTAAACAAAGTTGATGATAATGTATTTTTAGTCAGTATGGAGATTTTTAAAAAAGACTCTGACTCACCGGTAGCAGTTGACTACTTAGTTCATAAACTTGCAAATGCTAAACAAAACCCTTATAAAGTAGGGGATATAATAACCGAAGGTGTTAGCATATTAAACTCTCAGCAAACTGAGTTTGATAATGTTATTTCTAATAATGGAATTGATGCTTTAATTAGTAATTTAAAAGAAAAATTGTCAAAAAACAATTAATAGAACTATTATATAATTATTATGACCAAACAAATTAAAGATAATGAATTTGAATCTGAAGTAATCAACTCGAAATTACCCGTACTAATTGATTTTTGGGCAGAATGGTGCGGTCCATGTCGTATGCTTTCGCCTATTCTTGATCAATTATCGGAAGAGATGGATGGTAAGGTAAAGATAGTTAAGATGAATATCGATGAAAACCCGGAAACACCATCTAAATTTGGTGTAAGAGGAATTCCGACGATGTTACTCTTTAAAGAAGGTAAACAAATCGCCACCAAGGTTGGGGTACAGCCCAAAAATGCGCTTCAGGAATGGATAAATTCTAGTCTATAGCCTAGTTTATCTTACAGTTTACCTGGATGTTGTAAAAAATAGCTGTGTGTTATGCATTTGTTTTAAAATTTTGGTAGGCTAAAATGATATGTTTAGTTTTTCTACTTCCTCTAGCTAGCTGTTTTGCTAAACTGATAACCAGTCTTTGCCCATAGATTGTAATTACCCTTCTGTATTATCCTTTAGATCAAATTGGATAAAGCACGCTAAACATCAAGCATACCAAAAATATTATAAACTATAAATAAACGATAACGGTTTAGCTAATTCATATCCTAAAAGTTATACTATACTTAATATGAAATTGAATTTTGCAGTAAATTTTAGCGATTTAAATTCTCTAAAAGGTTTAAAAAAAATCGACAAAATTTTTCTCTCTTATTTAGAGCAAAAAAACCTAATTTTACATAAAAAATTAACTGAGTACAGAAACTCCCCTGCTCTACCTAGTTCCTCTACTGAATACTCTAAATTTTTGCTAGAGTTAGCCCCATACCTCGATGATTTCGTAGCTGAATTATTTTCTATAGAAACAGAAAATCTTACTCTCAAACAGAGTCAGAAGGATTTTAATATAATTTATGAATGTAAGAGAAAATTTGTCCAACGGGTGTTTAAAAATTATTATACCCATAATAATAAGGAAATAAATTTTTCAGAAATATCACAGAAATTAACAGGATTAATTGGCAGAATCACTCAGGAAAGTTTTGCAGAAAACGTAATAAAGTGGCTAAGCACATCTGAAAAATTTGAATCGGAGTTAAAGGTTGCAGCAGATTATGCCATTTATATGATATTAAATAATAGTGGCCTACCTTTATTTACTATCCCAAGGCCCACAGATCCGGAGAATCTAATTCGTGAAAATAGAATCCAAATGCTAGCTAAGGATATTTATCTTGGCTTTGATTATAGAGATAATGAGATTAATTTAGAGAATGCCCTTTCTAACGCAAAATATTGTATATATTGTCATCATCAACAAAAAGATTCCTGCCGTTTTGGTATAAAAAACGCAAAACAAGAAAGCCAGCAAGCAGATGGCTGCCCATTAGATCAAAAAATTTCTGAAATGAATGAGTTAATGGCAGCAGGATTTAATATTGGAGCACTTAGCGTCATTTTAATTGATAACCCGCTCGTGGCTGCAACTGGGCATAGGATTTGTAATGATTGCATAAAATCCTGTATTTTCCAAAAACAGGACTCTGTTAATATTCCTCTTATCGAATCAAAGATTTTAGATAATGTTTTAAATCTTCCTTATGGAGTCGAAATATATATTTTACTAACAAAATGGAATCCATTAAATATTGAATCCCCTTTGCCTAAAAAACCTACTAATTATAATGTTTTGGTCACAGGTTTAGGGCCTGCAGGCTTTGCTCTTTCTCATTATTTGTTGAACGAAGGACATAACGTTACTGCAATTGACGGCTTAAAAATCACAGATCTAGAAATTGATTTAACAAAACCGGTAAAAGATTACAAACAAATAAAAATGCCTTTATCCCAAAGGTCTCCTCAAGGTTTTGGAGGGGTTGTAGAATATGGTATTACCAATAGATGGGATAAAAATAACCTCACTTTGATCAGATTAATTTTGGAAAGAAGAATAGATAATTTTAAACTACTTGGTGGTGTAAGGCTTGGCAGTAACATTACTACAAAGCAAGCTTTTGATTTTGGGTTTGATCATATAGCATTATGCCTTGGAGCAGGAAAACCAAAATATGTAAATTCAGCTTCTTACTTTATTAAAGGAGTAAAAAGTGCTGCTGATTTTCTAATGAATTTGCAACAAGGCGGTAGCTATCTAGCGCAAAGCAATAGTAATTTACTTCTTAGGATGCCAGTAGTAATAATAGGTTGCGGCCTGACCGCTATTGATAGTGCTGTAGAAGCAATTCATTACTACCAAGCCCAAGTAGAAAAATTCTTAAATTCATATAAGGATAAACCGGTAAATCCAGGTAAACTATCTGAAGAGGAAAAAATAATTGCAGAAGAATTTGTTAATCATGCAAAATTATTTCAAAAAGCTAAATCTATAGGAGAGAAACTTGATATTATTCAGCAACTTGGAGGAGTAACAATTTGTTATAGAAAAGACATCAAAGAGTCTCCAGCCTACAAAAGGAATCATGAAGAAATAGAACATGCTAAAGCTATAGGCGTAAAATTTCTGCTAAATTTATCTCCCATGGAAATTAAAGCAGACCAATATGATTATGTAAAGCAGATAGAATTTTTGGATCAGGGAAAAAATATTGTTACTTTAAATGCAAAAACGGTATTGGTTGCAATTGGCACAGAAGATAATGAATTCCTAGATATAAATGGATTTACTAGCGATGATCGTAGATTTAGCCACTTCGGTGATTGCAATCAGAAATACTCAGGAAGTGTTGTTAAAGCTCTTGCGAGCGCTAAAAATGGCTATAAGGAAATAACAAAACAGCTAAATAAATCTAACCCGAGTACAAATTTTTCTTTTCAACGGTTCGCCAAAGTTTTAGATCAGCAATTAAAATCCAAAATTTACTCTGTAAAGGAAATTGCCCTAAACATGTTAGATATAACAGTAAAATCCCCTCTAGCCGCTAAAAACTATCAACCAGGCCAGATTTTTAGGCTACAAAATGTTGCAGAGACACTGGATAAACTTACCAAGCCACTTGCCTTGAGCCCTTATAAAGTAGATAAAAACCAAGGATTAATTTACTTTGTTATATTAAAAACAGGTAAATCAACGGGGTTATGCAGTAATTTTAAGGCAGAAGAAGAAATCGTACTTATGGGACCAACTGGTTCTAAAACTTATATTCCAACATCCCAAAATGTTATTTTAATAGGTGAAGGAATCAGAAATATAGCCCTCTTACCAATTGCTCAGGAAATCAAGAATCAAGGGTCAAAAGTAACATTTTTTGCTGTCTATAACCAGCAAAATGACATTTTTTATATAGAGAAAATAAAGGCTGCAGCAGATGAGGCTTATACGTTCATACTATCTAATAATAGCAATGGTAATAAAAATATTAACAATTTAATGAATAAGATCAACGAAGCAAAAATGTCAAAAAATGCTT